>JBDRYG010000076.1:0-7678 GCA_039803305.1 Caldifarciminota bacterium | reverse complement strand
ATAATAAATATATATCTACCTGGTCTGTCCATCGGTCCAGATTGTGGGCTGTAACCAACTCCCTCAGCTCGCGCCCTGATATAACTGGTCATAATGGCACCGAGTAGAGTAAAATATACTAGAATGGCAAACAAAGGGTTGGAACTAACAAAACTGTAATAGTATATAATCCCCCCAAAAACAAAAAACTCCTCAAATCTATCTATTGTGGAATCAAAAAAAGCACCAAACTTTGAAACTCTATTTAATCTCCTGGCTACCTCTCCATCTAAAACATCAAACAAACCCGCAAAAGCAAGGGTTAAACCTGCAATTCTTAACTTCCCAATGGCATAAAAATATGATGCAAGTAAAGTGACAGGTAAACCAAGGAGTGTTATTGTATTCGGAGTTATCTTAATCTTTATCAATAGATCAGTCACAGGTAACAACAATTGTCTGCCAAATTTTTTAAAATTCTCATTCATTTTTACCTTCCAATATTACAACGAATTCCCCACGAGGCTTAATTTTTTCCACCTCAAGTGATGATAAACGACAAAAAACATACTCCTCAAAAATTTTCGTCATTTCTCTGGCAATAAATATAAACCTCTCATTAAGTTTTTCAAAGCTTTTAAGCTCTTCGAGGGTTCTTTTAATCCTTTCTGGTGATTCGTAAAAAATTATAGTCTTACATTCATCCTGCCAAGATTCCATTAATTTTTTTCTCTTCCCTTCCTTTCGTGGCAAAAAACCGTAAAAAACAAACCTATCGGTTGGGAGTCCAGAGACAGAAAGGGCAGATATAACTGCAGATGGACCGGGAATTGGCAGTACACGGATTCCTTCCTCACGAAGTCTCCTCACCAGCCTGAAACCCGGATCAGATATTGTTGGGGTACCAGCGTTCGATACGAGGGCAATCCTTTTCCCTAGTTTCAAATGTGAGACAATCTCTGGAATCTTTTTCTCCTCCACGTGCTCATCGTATCTTTCCAGTTTTTTAGCCTGAACACCTACACTATTTAATAGTCGTAGACAAACCCTCGTATCCTCACATAAAATAATGTCAACCTCTTTTAATATCTTGATAGCCCTTAATGTTATATCTTCCAGGTTTCCAATGGGAGTTGCAATTACATAAAGTACACCTTCATCTTCCATCGCCAGACAATTTCCTTAGAAACTCCTCTTTGGAACCTACTCTCAAAAAAAGATCATATACTGAATCAGATTTGAGATTTAATTTAAGTCCTGTCGCGGACTGTAAAAATGCAGATAATTCCGCACCAGTTACTCCACTGCACTTTAAGAGAAAAGGAATAGGCTTTTCAACATACAAAGTTTCCTTCACTACTTTAACTTGACTTTCACCAACTCCCCGAGGCACACCTGAAGAGGGAGAGCCGGTCAAAACCTGAATATCCTGCGTTTCAGGTGAGACACGAATCTTAAGACCACGCTTTGAAATCTCCTTATCAATTAACTTTACCGGTCCGTTGAATTTAAATATCAATCTAAAATCACCAGGGCCTCTTTTTTTAATTTCAACTTCCTTTAGGGGAGAATTTACAAATCTTTCAAGTGATGCTACTGGCAAGATATTGCCTTTTACATCAACCACTATGATTCCTTCATAGCTAAACTCTGAAACTTCAAAACTTGAAATATTGCCACTAACAAGCAGATCTATATGTGAAATTTCCTGGGTAATGCTAATCGAATTCATGCAAAGTATAAAAAGCAAGACAGAACTTACCATTTTACCACAACCTTTTTGCCATCTACTTCCATAATAACAGAATCCACTGTAATATACTCCACTTTTAATGCCCCTGAAATCATACCCTCTTTCAAAAAGTAGGATTCGTCACCACGCTTAATAAAAGCATATTTTTCTTCTCCTGAAATCAATACAGCTTTGAGCCTGTAATTAGAGCCCATTCCCTCATTAGTTTTAAAGCCAGCATTTACTTTTGATACTCCAGTGATTTTACCCTTATGCAAACTTGGCATAACCTCGACATCTATAAGAATTCTTCTCATGTGAGACAACACATTGTAAGAGATACCTAGATAAATCGCCCCTAACCCAATTGAGCCAAGTATTAAAGCGAATATCCACTTCCCGAGGTTTGTTTTTTTATAAAAATTAAATCTATACATCAGAGCGTAACTCCAAGAGCAGCATAGTACGAAGCTTGTTTAAAATCCCGGGAGGTACCTATGGTAAACTCCATAAAAGGGTTAAAAACATTTATTTCTCCATCCTCGGTTAAAGCCTTAAGTTCCGAAATCGCATTTTCAGGATAATTACCGGAAATAAAAATGGTGTTAAGACCCTCTTCAAAAAAAGTCTTTATCACATCTGAAACAAGGGTTGGCCATTCATTAAACTCAAATCCAGATACAAGTTGTGCCTGTCCTCCTTTGCAAACAAGGTAAAAGACAATTTCATCATGAAAAGCTAATGCCAGAAAATCCCTAAACTTACGAGGTACACCAAGAAAACTCAGAACATCATAGAAAACTAAAGGTGTAAAATTCAATCTTTTAATTTTGGCAATCCTTAAGGATTTAATAAATTTCACAACCGAATCGTATGTTCCTTTCTCAACAGAGCCCGCAAAGTAGGATATGCCCTTTCCGGACTTGAGTTCTGCAAACCTGCTTACAAACTCGACCCCAAATTCCTTCGTCAGCTCTGAGCTTTTTACCTTGTTTGGATATAGTTTTCCTATAACTTTTGGACATGTAAACGATATATACACTTCCTTAGCTTTAAAACCAGCAAGCTGACTTGCAAACCCTTCTGCAACCTCTGTAATCCTTCCCTTCTCTCGTATAACTAACTTATATTTATCAAAACTCAGGTCTATTCCTACCACTATCCCTGTTCTCCTCCGCTTTCCTGCTTTTGCTCCTCATCCACCTTGTTGGGTTCTTCTTTTTTAAGTTCCAAAAGGTCAAGGTCATCCTTTTTCTTAACAATTACAAGATATGAAATTAATGTTCCAACAGTCCAGGAATTAATAAATTGAGCCAGCACAAGAAATATCATAATATAAAAGCCTATTCCAAAAAAGAATCCAACAAGGTGAGCAGTGACAGTGGCATGAGGCAGGACATACTCAGCGTTTAGGATGCCACTAACTCCTAGAAGATTTAGGAAAGGCGACACTAGATAATAAACTGGCGAACTCGGAAGATAATACTTACCTATTGTAACGATTGTCCTAAACTTGTCACCCATAAGCCAGGAAATAGAGAGAACCTTATCCATAATCCACGCGGCTCTGCCAAGCGCCCAGGCAAAGAAGGAAGATGTGAAGAGGGCTATTATTCCTGTATAAACCTGATATAGCACAAACCTAAATGGTTGTTCATTTAAGGTTGAGAACACTTCAAAAAGAGTGTCAAATGTATCCGATTCCGAAGAGCTTACAACAGCAGGGCTCAAGATCCATGACAGCAAAAAAGCGAAAAATAAATAAACCAAAAAGAAGCACATTACAATGGCAGGTATTGCAAAGATTAGAAGTATTATCTCCCCAACAAAAGGAATTTTTCCAAAGAGCCCTAAAATTACTCCAAGGAGTAGAATGAATACTATTACAAAGAGAATACTAAGAGGAGCGGTGATTACAGGCCATCCCTTCCTACGGGCAAACTTAAATGCTTCGCCCACTTCAAAAAACTCGTCACCTTTAAGTTGCTCAAAAGTTATTTTACCGACTGCAACAGCATAAATATAGTTCGAAATAACAAAAAGAATCACACCAATCGCTAATAATATTTTCCCAATAAAGTTAAAACTCTCACCGAAAGGAAGAGGGATAAAGCGCCAGGATTCCCAAATTTCCTTCAAAGAAAGGCCCGAAACCATCAGTGCAAGATAAGCAAAAACAGAGTACAGCACAGCACCTATAACAAGTCCTTGGAGTTGCGTCCACAATTTCTTAAAGCTAAAGCTATACCTTATACCACTCCATATATCACGAAAGCTGAAACTTAGACTAACCTTCATATATCCCTCCTGTTTACAAATTATTTTAATCCACTTTGTAAATTCTGTCCAAGACCAAAGAAAAAACTCTGTCAAGGACAAAAAGTGTAAAAGCACCAATTAGCAAACCTTTAACAATTCCAAATGCCGTAAACAGACTAACAAGTAAACCAGCCACGATAACCCCCATAGAAATAGAGAGTAGTGCTGACCATTTGTCCATACCCAAAAGATATGCAACCAGAGCGCCTGTCCATGCACCAGTCCCCGGGAGTGGGATAGCAACAAACAGAAAAAGCCCTAAAAGTTCATACCTTCTTATCTTTTCGGCTTTACTTCTGGCCCTTGAAAATATTTTTTGTAGCAATCTATCAAGAAAATCTACTCTTTTAAATTGCCTCTCAATAAAATCCATCAAAAATACCAGGGGAAAGACGATCAACAAATTACCACTCAACGAAAGTAGCAAAGCTTTAATTAAACTAAAATTGTAGCTGAAGACACCGAGCGGAATTGCCCCTCGAAGCTCAACAACAGGAAGCATTGAAACAACAAAAACCACCAGTTCGTGAGTGCTTATTACCGAAGAGATAATTGAAATGACCTTCTCACTCATACCTTAAATACCTCACCATTATATCATCCTTAAATTTTATAGTCTCGTAAACCCTAAACCCTTTTAATGGATTTCCTAAATCCCTTGCAAACCCAGAAAACACCCTTAAACCTTCACCCAGTATTATAGGCGCATAAAATATAACTAATTCATCAGGCAGGTTCTGCCGAATCAGCTCCCCAAACAAAATACTTCCACCCTCACAAATTATAGATTGAATACCAATTTCCCCGAGTTTTTTCAGCGCCTCCCGCAAATTGAGTTTACCCTCCTGCTCTTCTACTTTCACAATAACTATCTCATTCTTAATATTGTCTGGCAATTCCCACTTTACCCTTTCTGAAGTCACTATAAGCAATTTTTCAGGATTTCTAAATATCTTATAATCGTAGGAATCAAAGGGCTTCATGGCTACAATTACCCTGAACGGCAACTTAGGGGCATAAATTCTGCGAGGTGTGAGTTCAGGATTATCTTTAATTACTGTACCCTTACCAACCATTATTGCATCCACTTCCCCTCTTAATCTATGAACAAACTCCCTTGAATCTTCACCTGAGATCCACTGGGATACTCCATGTAAGTCCGCAATATATCCGTCAAGAGTTAAAGCCGCTTTTAATATTAGGTAAGGTTGTCCTGTTTGCATATACTTAAAAAAGAACCTGTTTAGAAACCTACCTTCCTCTTCAAGAAGACCAACTTCTACTTCAACACCGCTATTTTTAAGTAACTCCACACCCTTTCCTTGAACCAGCGGGTTTGGGTCAAGATTTGATATCACCACCCTTCTTATACCTGCTTTTGCAACAACGGGGGCGCAAGGTGGAGTAGCACCATAGTGAACACATGGTTCAAGGTTGATATATAGGGTACTCCCTTCAAGGTGACCAGCTGCGTCCTCTATTGCCTTTATTTCAGCATGCTTATCACCTTTCTTTTTGTGATAGCCTATACCAACAATCCTGCCCCTCTTTACAATAACTGCGCCTACCATGGGATTTGGGGAAGTGAAACCCGCACCCAGCGAAGCAAGATCCAGAGCTTTTCTCATAAAAAATACATCGTCCATGCTAAAATTATAAAGTTCGGTGCTTAAATCACTACTGGTATACTAAGGACGCACAAAACTTGCAACTAAATTTCAACAAAACAACAAAACAACATTATAATTATAACATGGGCAAACCACGAAAGCCTGATGCAGTTGTGTTGTTTGCAGGGATTCTGTGCAAAGAAGAACTTCTTTCAAAGTTAGAAGAAATCCTTAAACCGCTTGGTGAAATTGAAGAAAAAAGCGACATACTAAATTTTGGTCATTTTTCTAATTACTATAACGAAGAAATGGGAGAAGGTCTCAAAAGGTTATGGCTTACATTTAAGGGATTGAGAAGCCCCGAAAACATCCACATCATAAAGCTTGTTACCAACAAAATTGAGGATGCATATTCTATAAATGGAAGAAGAATCATAAACATTGACCCGGGGTATGTTTCTTTAGCTAATGTTGTCCTATATTCAACAAAAAGCTATTTCCACAGGATCTATATAAGTGACGGCATATATGCAGAAGTAACACTATATTTTAAGAAAAAAGAAGGCTTTCAGCCTTTTCCCTGGACCTATCCCGATTATAAAACTTCGGAAGCTTTATCTTTCTTCAACAACGTAAGAGAAAAGCTTTACATCCTGATGAGAGAAACCGAGATTTGGTAACTAAACCCTGAAGCTTTCTACTTCCTCTTTCCCTTTAGCGAAAGGTATTAATTTCTTTATCTTCTCATGACCAGCTATGTTAATCTGAAACTCTACATTATCTTTTTCATCGCAATACCTGGCCAAAATCCCGAGAGCCAACTTCAGCACCTCTTCATGTGGTAAGCTCTGTATATTTAAAAAACCGGTTGGCCCCTGTGTATTCAAAGGCACCATCAACAATCCCTTTCCGTAGCAAAGATTCCATATTCTTTGATTTTCTTCATGATTACGCCCAACTACCAGTTTGATTTTTTCAATTCTAAAATGTCTGCCTATTTTTAATAACTCCACATTAAAGAGATCAAGTTCATTATGGTTTATTAAATCCCTGACCTTTCTTGCATATTCAGGATCTGTTAATAAACATCCGCCAGAAGGTTGTTTATATTCAAAAAGGCCCAGCTCTCGCGCCAGCGAAATCTGAGAGACTCTTTGCCTTCCTCTTATAGATAAAAGCCATTCGCGCTTTATTAGGCCATTTAATTCTGGTTTAGTTTGTGGCAGGAGTGCCCCAGAAAGAGGCCTGACTATAATCCCACTAAGCCCCGCTTCTTCTTCGATTAACCTCATCGTGTGAATTCTCTGAGACATTGGTCTCTGGTCTAAGACCTCACCTGTAATCATAAAACTGGCACCTATTTCCCTCATATACTCAGCCGCATATTTAAATAACAAGATTTTGCAGTCAATACAAGGATTCACATTTCGTCCATACCCAAATTTGGGCTTTCTTATCATTCCGAGATATTCCTCTCCAAGCTCTCGCATCTCAACTTTAAGCCCGAGCTTATTATAAAAATCTCCATACTCCCTTTTGAGTTTAGAGGTTTCCAGTCTGGATGAAAAAGGCGTTATGAAATGGAGACCAAAAATTTCAAAATTAAACCTTTTCATATATAGAGCCGCTAATACCGAATCAAGCCCACCAGAGAGTAAAGCAACAACTTTAACTGACTTCACAAATAACTCCTCCCCCTATCACGGTATCACCTTTATAAAAAACTGCTATCTGCCCCGGGGTGACTGCAAAAAGGGCTTTTTCAAGATCAACCTCGAGTCTATTTCCCACTTTTTTGACCCTGCACGGGGCTTCCTCCCCTCGATACCTTACCCTTACAGTTCCAACGAATTCTTCTCTGACATCCTCAATTAAATTGAAATTTTCAACCATAAATCTGTAACTCTTTACATCTGTAATTCCTCCCACTATGATCAAATTCTCTTCAGGCAATATTTTCTGAACATATAATCTTTTTCCCATGGGGAGCCCGAGTCCTCTTCTCTGTCCAATAGTATAGAAGTAATACCCCCTGTGC
>JBDRYG010000075.1:0-7700 GCA_039803305.1 Caldifarciminota bacterium | reverse complement strand
GTTTTCCCATTTTCTTGCATATTCCTATTTGTTGTTTTATACTAATAGCTCAAAAGGAAAAGGAGGCAACAATGAGAAATTACGAAATGATGGTTATTATTGATCCGGTTCTTTCCGATGAAGAAAGGGACGGTTTAATTGGGAAATTAAAGAGCATTATTGAAAAAAAGGGAAAAGTAGTGACAATGGATATCTGGGGTAGAAAAGAACTTGCATATGAAATTAATCACAGAAAAGAGGGCTATTATGTTATCTTTAATTTCGAGGCTGACGCTGAGACTGTTCAGGAATTAAAACAGGAAATGAGGATGAATAAGTCTTATTTGAGAAATCTGATTTTGAGGAAATAATGGCAGAGTTAAGGCTTCCGAATATTAATTTCGTGATTATTTCCGGTAGGGTTGTGGAAGATGCAACTTTAAGATACACCCCTCAGGGTACGCCAACCTGTACTGTTAGGTTCGCATCAGACAGGAATTTTAAGAACGCTCAGGGTGAATGGGTAAAAGAAGCTCTTTTCATAAATTTAGTATTGTTTAGAGATCTGGCAGAACGTAGTGCTCCGAGGCTTAAGAGGGGGACACCCATTATTGTAGAAGGTACTCTAAGATCCAGAGATTTTGAGGATCCAAGGACAAGAATTAAAAGGACTGTGTTTGAAATAGTCGTTAGGCGCCTTCATTTCCTCGAAAAGCTGGTGGGTGAAGAGATTATTCCCACCATGGAAGAAGAGGAATACGCAGAAGAAGTAAGTAATGTAGATTCTCAAGAAATTATTGATACTCAGGAAGAAGAACAAGAAGATTTACCATTTTAAAGGAGGTTAGTAATGTCTGAGAAGAAGTTCAAGGTAAGAGAGGCTTCTTGTGAATTTTGTAAAGATGGTATCAGGGAAATTGATTATAAAAATATTGAGCTTTTGTCAAAGTACATATCGAAGAAGGGTAAAATTTTACCCAGAAGGACTACAGGAACCTGCGCTTTTCATCAAAGAAAATTAGCAAAAGCTATAAAACGTGCCAGAATAGTAGCCCTATTGCCATTTGTTGAGAGCTACTACCTGTAATGAGAATTCTTTTAAAAAAGGACATTTTCGGACTGGGAAAAGCCGGTGAAATCGTTAATGTTAAAGATGGCTATGGTAACTATTTGATAAGAACAGGTTCTGCTGAGCTTTGCACCGATGCCCTGTTGAGAAAGATAGAAAACGAGAAAAAGTTAAGAGACTCCATCGAGAGCGTCAAGAAAAAAAAGGCTCTGGAGCTTAAGACCTTGATTGAAAATATCGGCGAACTGGTTTTCGAGAAATCTTCCTCAAAAGAAGGGAAAATATTTGGGTCTGTCAGTAGCATTGAAGTAATGGAAGAGCTAAAGAAAAAAGGGATCACTGTTGAAAAGGGTATGATACTTATGGATCATATAAAAGAGGTTGGTATTCATCCAGTTAAAATTAAGCTTTTTCCGGGAATTGAAGCAACTCTCAAAATAAGAGTTATCCCAAAAGAAATTGGAACTCGTTGAATTTATAGTTGATAGAGTGCAGTTTCCCGAGGGAACTGAAAGTGGTTCCGTTGTATATTTAAAGGAAAAAGACGGTAATAGAGAACTTCCAATTGTAATTGGCCTTAGCGAAGCTCAGTCCATAATGATGGCACTGCAGGGTGTAAAAGCACCGAGACCTCTTACTCATGATCTTTTAGTTGATTTTTTAAATGCGCTAAATTTGCGCCTTAAAAGGGTTGTAATTAATGATCTGAGAGAAAATACCTATTATGCAAGAATTATACTTTGGGATGAAGAAGATAATACAATTTATAGCATTGATGCCAGGCCTTCCGATTCTATAGCAATAGCCCTCAGGGTAAAGGCGCCAATTTTTATTTCTACATTTGTACTAAAAAAGGCGTTATACTTTGAAGGCAACGTATAATGACCGTCTTAAAGTAAGTCTTTCTGGATTGACTTTATCATCGCCATTATTACCTGCTTCTGGTACTTTCGGATATGGTTATGAGGTAGTTAAGTTTAACTCAAAGTATTATTTTGGTGCTTTGATAACCAAGGGACTTTCCTTAAGACCTAGAGAAGGTAATAGACCTCCCAGGATCAAAGAGACCCCATGTGGTCTCATTAACTCCATAGGCCTTGAAAATCCTGGACTTGAGGTATTCATGGAAAATATTTTACCCGTAATGAAGGACGTTGGTTTACCCATCATCGTAAATCTTGCTGGTCACGATGTTAATGAATTTTTGGAAATGATTGAATTACTAAACTCCGAAGAAAAAATTGTTGGATATGAGATAAACATTTCGTGCCCCAATGTTTCCCTTGGTGGGTTGGAATTCTTCTACAATAAGGAGGCTTTAAGAGAGTTACTTTCTGAAGTAAGACAGATGTCAAGGAAAATAAACATTGTGAAAATCCCCCCTGACATATTTCACTTTAAAGAAATTGTAGATATTGTCTTGCAAGAAGGATTTCGTATTTTGACTGTGGCCAATACCTACCCTGCTATGTATTTAGACATAGAGAATGTTGATTTTTACTTTGAAAGAAAATTTGGAGGTCTTTCGGGACCTGCTATTTATCCTTTAACTTTGAGGTTGGTTTATTTAATAAAAAAGGAGTTTCCGGAAGTTCAGATAATAGCCTCAGGTGGAGTGTACAATGCTAATGTGGCTTTACAGTATGTTTTATGTGGTGCGAGTTTGATAGAGATTGGTGCTGCGAGCTTTATAAACCCCAATATTGCCAGAGATATCTATGAGGGTATACTGAATTACCTGGATCAAAAAGGGTTTTACAATTTAGAGGAAATCGTTGGCCTAGTCCACAGAATGTAAGATTTATGCCACCTTTTAGAGTGGCCTTTTACTATTCTCAACAGAATCGTTATAGCATTAACTCCCTTCTTTCTGCTTTGGAGGATATTGAACTTGTCCCCATAAGGCTAATTGAAGAGTTTGAAGATCTCGTAAAATTTTCTCAGGAAGCTGTTTCCGCTAAAGAAAAGGTAATCTTAATGATCTCTTTAAACAGTATACAGGCTCTATCCCTCGAGGATAAGATAAGAGCGTTAAAAAGCTTTTGTGGAAAGAACTTGATACTAATTGGAGGCGGTCCCCATGCCACTGGTTTACCCTTCCACCTTTTAGATATGGGGTTTGACTTTGTTGTTAGAAAGGAAGGCGAAGATGTTGTAGGTAAACTTCTAACTGCAATAATGAAAGGATACGATTTTACAGAAATTAGAGGTTTATTGTTTAGAAAGGACAATGGAGAGATTGTTGATACTGGTAGCTCGGAATTGATAGACATGGACAGGTATTACTCCTTTCCGGTTAGAGTGTGGAAAGTTTTTTCTCCAATTGAAATCTCAAGAGGATGTCCTTATGGGTGCTACTATTGTCAAACACCACAGATCTTTGGAAGGGCTATGAGGCACAGGAGCCTTCAAAAGATTATGGAAATGATTGAGATTATGGCAAAATCAGGAAGAAAAGACATTAGGTTCATTACTCCTAATGCTTTGGCTTATGGTTCCAATGGGTTAACTTTAAACTATGGGAAAGTGGAGGAACTTCTTAGAGCTGCTCGTTCCATCCTCGGAAAGAATGGTCGGATTTTCTTCGGGACTTTCCCTTCGGAAATCAGACCTGAATTTGTAGATAGGGAGGTAGTATCTTTAATAAAGAATTACGCAGATAATGATAATGTCACTATTGGTGCTCAGAGCGGGAGTGAAAGGCTATTAGAGAAGATGGGTAGAAAACACACACTAGGTGATGTTTTAAAGGCTGTTATGCTTTTTAGAGGGGCTGGTTTTAAGGTCAATGTGGATTTTATTTTTGGTCTGCCGGATGAGAATGAAAACGATCTTAAGGAGACCTTCAAATTTATTGATTCTTTGGTTACTTTGGGAGCAAAGATTCATGCCCATTATTTTCTGCCCCTGCCTTCTACCCCTTATGGTTTGAAAGAACCTAAGCCAATAGGTGCTAATGTTTTTAAGAAGCTCGAGGAGCTCACTGGTAAAGGCTTGGTTTTTGGCGCCTGGAAAAAGCAGGTTGAGATTTCAAATGCGCTAAGTAATTTAATAATGCGATATTCTTCTGACTTTTAAAAACATTCCCCCTTTTACTTCTCTTAATTTTGGTTTAAAATTTTACAAAAGGAGTAAGAATGGAGGGAAGGGTTTTAGTAGTTGATCCTGACACTAATCTAAGGAATCAGATTCAGGAAATACTTGACGGTATTGGCCTTACTGTTTATACTGCAGGATCTTACGATGAAGCACATTCTTACCTTAGTTTTTACAAAATTGACCACTTAATAATGGATCTTATTCTCCCCGACAAAAATGGAATTGACCTTCTTGTGCTGGCGAAGCAGGTGAGCCCAACTATAAAGGTCTATGTTTACACCGATGTAAAAGGAGCGACTATAGAGCGTTCTGTTCTTAAAAAGGGTGCTGATGCATTTATTAACAAGACAGGAGATTTTAGGAAAGATTTTGAAGACATCTTTTTTAAGCCTGCTTCCAAACAAGTAGCTGAGTCTCCAGTGGCGGAGATTGAAGGTTTTAAAGGCGTTCTTGCTGGTGTTGATATAATTGATATGGTACAGGCTTTAGGGCTTATGGGAAAGACGGTTCAACTTGTTTGTAAGGATACTAAAACTTTAAAAGAAGGGGTTATTTTCTTCAAGAATGGAGAAATAATAGACGCAAAAACCGGTAGCAAGAGAGGTGAAGAAGCGTTGTACGAGATACTCGGATGGAAAAACGGGGTTTTCGAAACCAGGGTTTATATTGAAGAGCCAGAAAGAACAATAAACGCACCTATAGATCTTTTGCTGCTCAATTTTGCTAAGCTTAAGGACGAAGCTGAAGAACAAGCGGCAGTTGAAAAATTAACCTTACAAGATATCGTGAAATTGTTCCACGCAGAGATACCTGGTTTTATTGGGGCTATGGTTTTCGATTATGAAGAGGGGACTCCTGTGGCTTTTGATACTGTTCTGGTAGGTAGGACTTTTCAGGCTTCTGCTACTCTTTATGGTGCTATTTTAAAAGCCGCTCAAGAAGCCATGGAAATTGTGACGGAAGGGAAGGAGAAAAGGGAAGAACTCTCGGAGATGATAATAACGGATAGAAATGATCATGTTCTCCTTTTCCCTTTGCCGGTTGGTAATTTTGCAATTTTTATTCTGGTTTCAAGAGATACTCCTGTGCAAGAAGTCAGGGCAGTGGTTTTGAAGTACATTCCTGATGTAATTAAGCTTTTAAAAGAAGAACATATTTCGTAAATTGAACCGACTTATAGATCCTCAATTACTTGAATTCTTAAGGGGCAAAGGGATAGACGTTGAAAAGATCCTTGAAGGATATTTAAAGGGAAAACACAAAAGTCCCTTTATAGGTCACAGTCTAGATTATAAGGATTTGAGACCTTATGAGAGGGGTGATGACCTCAAATTTGTTGACTGGAGGGTTTACGGTAGAACAGAGAGATTTTTTGTAAAGAGATTTGAAGAAGAAACTAATATTAGAGTTTTGGTAATTCTTGACATATCTGGCTCGATGGGTGTAGAAAATAAGGGCAAATTAGCAAGGGCTTTGGCTAGCGTCTTCTTTTATGTTTCCTATTTATCAAGGGATGCGTTTAGTCTCTTTGCGTTCAATGAAGATGAGGTTTTCTATTCACCACCTTCGACAAAATATAACCATCTTGTCAGGCTACTCAATGTAATGTATGAGCTTAATGACCATATGAGTACTAAATTTTTGTACTCGATTAACAAGTTATCTTTCAGAGTAAAGAAAAGGAGTTTGCTACTGGTAATATCCGATTTTTTCATGGATGTTGAAGAAATAGAAAGGTTTGTTAGGTTTTTTAAGGCAAAAGGACATGAAATTATTTTCTTTCCTATCATTTCTGAGAAAGAATTAGCCTTTACACCTGGTAATTTTGTCTTAAGGGATTCTGAGAGTGAGATAACCCTGGCGGCAGAGGAAGGACTGCTCAGTGACCTTAGAGCTCGTTTAAAAGGTCATTTTAGAAATATCGGGGAAGTTTGTATAAGGTTCGGTGTAAAATATTTTGAATTCTTTGTGGAGCGAGACTTGAATTTACAACTCCGGAGGTTTTTTGAGGGGTGAGTTTTGTCAACGTGTTTTTTATTTTTTTGTTGCCACTTGCCCTTCTTCCGTTACTTACACTGTTTATTAAAACAAAACCACAGAAGTTTAAGGTTGTCTCGTGGTTAATTTTATTCAAGGAGTCAAAAGTTGAAAAGAGATGGAGTTTTTACGTTAGCATAATTATTTTAATCCGAGTTTCCATCCTTGCTATTATAATACTGTTTCTCTCAAAGCCGATCCCAACAAAATACAAATTTGATAAAATTCTCTTTGAGAATTCCGCTGTTACTGAAAAAGAGATTTCGCGGATTAGGAGTTACTCTAAGTTACTTAAGGGTTTTTTTGGTGAAAGGGTAGAGTGTTTAAACGTAAAAGAACTAAAGGAGTATTGTAAGTCTTCGGTAGGAAAAAATCTAAGGGTTTATGTAATTTGCTCACCATTCTTGATGCCAGATTTACTATCCGCAAGCAGTGATTTATTCTGGGATACATTGATGATAAAAAATGCTGGTATAATTGATGTTGAACCACATGTAGGGTTTGATTCGGTAACGGTTACGTTCATAAACTATAACTTACCAGACTCTATATTTGAAGTCAGAATTGAAAGTAGCGGTGAGGTGGTCTACTCGGATACCCTTATCATGAATACGGGGGAAACCAAGTTTAAATCTTTTCCCATCGTTCATACCTTGACTTCATTGAAACTTCAGCTTTTTCCTCAAGATGGTGTTGATGCAGATAATGAGGTAGATATCAAAGTTCCAGGCACTCTCAGAAGTTATTTTATTGAAGGAGAGAATAGAGTAGTGGATCTCTTTTTCAACACATTCCTTATAAAGGCTGTGAGTCCAGAAGAAGCGGACATTATTGTATCGTTAAATAAAATACCAAAAGTCTCTAAGAAGAATAAATTGCTTGTAGTTTTTACAAATTCTGAGAAGGTTTGTGATGCCATAGGAGTTCGTGCGAAAATTATCAAAAACTTACAAATAAATGGCTTAAATTTTAACAACGTACTTGCCTTAAAAGACACAACTTTCAATTCTATAGATGATTTTATCAGAAGTAGCATCATGAAGGTATCAAGTGGGGGAAGAGATATTATAATTGTTGGCACTCTTCCTGATTTTAAGTCAAATGAGGTGTTATATTCCCCCCTTTTCTGGTCTCTGCTCCTCAGAGAATTGAAAGTATGGTATCCCGTTTCTTACTCTTATGAAAGGGAAAAAATAGGCAAGGTCGTAAACGACTCTTTATTCCTGCTCAGGTTTCAGGGTGATTTTAGACAGGTTTTAGGTGTTCAGGAAGTCCGAAAAAAATACCTCCCTCGAATGGAACTGTCAGGATATATAAGAAAATTTAGGACAATCTTCATATTAGCGCTTTCTATTTTGATTATGCTGGAACTGTTTCTTTACCGGAAATGGTTTTATTGAATCTATTTTTTAATCTGAGAAAGAAGGAATTTTCTGATAAATTCTTCAATTTCACCATCGAGGACAGCGTCAGCATTAGAAACTTCGTAATCTGTACGATGGTCTTTAACAAGTTT
>JBDRYG010000074.1:0-8016 GCA_039803305.1 Caldifarciminota bacterium | reverse complement strand
GTAAGTTCAAGGTAAAGCACTTTAATCCAATATTCAGGTTTTGTGGGAAATGTGGTTTGATTAACTCTCCATCGTCGTCAAAATGCCAGCTTTCGTATTTGCCTCTCCCATATTCTTTGAATCCTCTATAGACTTTATTTATGTCGTTAAAAAGTGATTTGTTTTTTATGCGCTTGCTTTCTATAAGAAATTCAACTATATTTAAGACTTTTGCTTCTTCCTTAAGCTTATAGAGGAATTCCGGAACAGCCCCCCTAAAAAAGTATATTGCCTGTTTGGGATCCCCTGCAATGTAAATCTTAATGTTCTTTACATTATGAATTAGCGAAAGGAATATATTTTGTAACATGTCATTGTCCTGGACTTCGTCTATGATAAGATAATCTATACCTTCACCTTGGTCCTCCAGGGCCTCGAAGAATGCTTCAGGGTCCGGTTCAACGTGATATTTCAGAAAAAAGTAAACTGCTGAGTCAAAGGTGAAGATGTTGTCCTCTATGCACTTAGATATGAAATTTTTACCTATGTTTTCTAAATGTTCTTTAAAATTCGCAAAATAATTGTTTTTTTCTGCTTTTACCTCAAAACTCAGGTTGTCCTTCAAGAGATCATAAGTATAAAAAAGTAGTTCTCCATGTTTTTTTAAGATTTCGCTTCGTAAATCATCTTTTATGTTGTTATACTCTAAATATCTTTCAACTTCTAATTCCCATAAGTGTTTTGATTCCACCAATTGAGCATCAGCTGGAAGGATGAACTTTAAAGGATGAACATTTTCCCTAAGGATTTTTACGGCAAAGCCGTGGAGGGTGAATACCCTTATTGATTGAAGAATCTCCACCGTTAACTGTGATTTAACAAGTGGGACGCCCAGTAATTTCTTGAAAATACGCCTTGTGAGTTCGTCCTTTGTGGCATTGGAGAAACTTAGGAAAACCGTTCTCTTTAGATTTCTTAAGATGTCCTCTGGGTTAGCGTTTGGTGTAAATACAATATTCAGGAGACTTTCCGTTTTTCCGGTTCCAGCTGACGCATAAAATATTTTCTCAATCATTTTCTCCCTACCTCAACTTGATACAATAAGAAAATTTTGCAATTTCTCCAGAATGAGCATGATATTAAAGGACAAGATTGTGAGAAAGTTTTCGATGTAGAATCATTAATTTGCATTGTTAGTTTTTTAAATAGGTCATTCAATTTTTCACTCACAAAGTTATCAAATTTTTTAAGGATGTCCTCACTTATCTCCTCCTCTTTGAGGTCTTTGCTCAAAGTGACCAAACGAAACTCAATATTTTCTTTAGTATTTTTACCCCTATAATATCGGTATGCTAATCCTATTCTTGAGATATCTTCAAGTGTTTTTAAAACTCCCACTTTTTCCGCGAATTTCATTGTGTAATAAATTTCTAATCTTTCTCTATTTTCGGGTAACTCGCTTGCGACCTTCTTTAGATCTTCAACGGTTAAAAATGATAAAATTTGAACCACTTTAGTTGTATCTCTCACGGTTTCTTTTATGAGATTATGTATTACGAAATATATTTCTTTATCTGGAACTTTCTGTTTTATCTTGATTACAGTATGATCTTTAAAAAAAGAAGTCAAAGAGCTCGCCAGTTGTTGGTCTTGAGATAGATTCTCTTTCAAATCTTCGAGTAATTTGATTCTATAAGGCTTTTTGTTATTTGAAAATTTCTTTGCCGGTATTTGTTTATCTAATAAATCCCTAAAAGCGTCCTTTATTTCCTGCCCTTTTCCTAACTCGTTTTTGATGTAAGAGATTATCGGCGTCATGAGTATATAGTTAGATAAAATTTTAAACGTGTCTTTTAAATGAATTTCTCCCTTAAAATTTACTTTTTGGGCAGAGAGTTTCAATACTGCATATGAAGGGCAGGCAAACATAAATAATAGCTCTGGAACGGGAATATGGATTTCCTTGACATTAGGTAAAAGATCTAAACTACACCAAGTTGTGTTGCTGGGGTGGTCTGCAAGTGAAGGGGTCCTAAAATTGCTCAGTGAATGTGTTAAAAAGACCCCTTTTTCAGTATCCTGGAAATTTGGTTGATTGCCATACTGTTTTTTCATTTTTTCTCTGAAGTAGATATAAAAATTAGATACACCTACAACATTATCCCCGCCGAATAATAGGTGGGAATAACTTATAGTAGTGGGGAATTTAGTGGAAATGTACTCCAGTAAATCTGTGGTTTTTTTGTAGATCTCGGAATTTTTAAGCTTAAGTTCCTCCTGTAAGGGATCGGGTAGCCAGAAATCAGTGTGAAAATCTCCATATGCGTATAGTCCACAAATGTAGACTTTTTTAAGATCACAGGTTACTATGTCAGCGGGTTTTCTTGCGATTAGGAAGGGTCTACTCGTTCTTAAGGATAGTACCCGATTTTGCTTGAGCAAATGGAGTGAAATTGGCTTTATAAGTTCCGAATTGGATGCTATGTAGTTCACAGCATTGTCAATAGAATCCAAAAGGTTTTTGAACTTTGAAAGTTTACTTGGAATCTCCGTGTTCCTGATATAATTTTTTGGTGTTACCCGCGGGTCAGCGTGACTTTCGTAATTATTTAGAAAATCGTAGAAGTAACTCTCTTCGCCTAATGTCTCCTCACTTAAAATTCGCTTAGACTGCACTGTTGATACAACTTTAAGGGTGCTCAAAAGATCTGTGTTGTAAGTTAACAGGGCAATCGGATCTTTAGCCTCTTTAAATTCCTTTAGTTTTCTGAGCATAGATATTTCGTCTAAGATGAAAGCTGTTTCATCAACTATAGTGGAAAAAGCTTTGAATATGGGCGGAAAGTTTTTGTTTTTTGTCCTGTCTATAAGTTTGGCTCTTAAGAGTTTCAATATTTCGACATAAATCGGCTCATATAAGCCAAATTCTGGGATATCTTCGTATTCTACTTTTATTTCCTCCTTAAAATCGTTGTTCTTTAGATGCAAATATAGCTCTTCAACCGCGCTGAGGGTTGTAAAAAAATATCCTTGATAGGTGCTCGAATTTTTGAATTCGTTTTCCTTTTTCCTGTAACTTTCGTAGCATTTCCAGAGAAGCTGAAGTGTTTCAATAGTTTCTTGGCTTTTTATCTTTTGTACCAATTCCCTCCATTTTTGTTGGCTATTCATTATTGTCTCAAATTCCCGAGCCTTACCATACAATATGATGTACTTTATGGTATTGGATATTTCCCTTGAAAGGGAGATTAAGGTACTTTTTGTAAATATGTCCTCGTTTTCTTCGCTAAAGAAACTGTTCAGTTGTATACCGCTGGATTCCAAACATATGTTAAGGAATAGGAAATCCAAGGTCTTATCTTGATCACTGAAGAGAACTAAAGGTTTGGGATTGCCTTTTAATATGTGTCCTGCTAAGCTTAAAAAAGCCTCATCCTTTGAAAGTGCCTTTTTCTCTAGCTTTCTAACTTGAATTTTCCTGTGATAGCTTGGCACGATGTAGTATTGCATAACTTTATTTCCTCGTCTCGTTGTACTTTTCTCTAAGGGTTTTGGATAACTTTATGAAATCCTCCTCTTGGCTTTTTTCAAGATAATCCAGGAATTTGTCAGGGATTTTTTCTACAAGTTTTAAGAGGTTTACATTTAAACTTAATTTTAGGAGCGTCTTGCCAACTTGTTCGAAGACTTTGTGAAGATCTTCGTCATCATTTGAACATGTAATAAGTCCGTCCAGTTTTCTGAAAAGTTCGGAAAAGTTAGTAGGAATCAAGGACTTTTGAGATTGCTTCAACTCTTGTAATAATTTGAAGATTGCCATCTTAAGTGAATCATAATTACCGTAAGTCTCCAACCAATCTCTAAGAAAGTCGTCAAATAACTGACCTACCTCATATCCTACTGCACCTTGAATTAGCGCTTTCCTTACTCTGGGGTTATCTTTGCAGTTCTTTATTATGTCAGATACTCTCTCCCACCCTCTTGGGGTAGGTATTTGGTCAGCACCCGCCTTAAAGCCGGATATATCAAGCCAAAATTCTTTGTGGCTTTTTAAGAAATTGATTACTGCTGGGTGGATGTGATTTTCTAAGGCCCAGTTCATCCAATCATCAAAAATAGGCTGAAGGATTACCTGTATTAATCTTGTTTTAACGGCAGATGAAAACTCTTCCACATAGGTACCATCTTCTTCACCCAAGTTCCCAGCGCAAATTATTATGGTGTTTTCCGGTAGTTCAGCGTGTTCTGCCTTTTTTTCTAAAATGATGTCGAGGGCTGAGTTTAATACTTGGGGTAGTGCGGTATTTATCTCATCAAAAAATAAAACAACTCTTGCTTCAGGATCGTCGGGCTTAGCAAGAAATTTAGGAGGGAAAAATTCGGTATGATCCTTTATTACTCGTGGAACACCACTCCAATCGGTAGGGTCCATCCGTGAGAGATATTTAATCCTCAGATCGTACTTTTTCCCAGATACATTGTTTTTCCCAAATCTCTGCCTTATATGTTGCGACTTACCAATACCAGGAACTCCATAAATCATTAGCGCGGGAGGATTTTTCATGCTCTCCAAAACATCAAAAATTTTTTTCAAATCACTGTGTGTCACCGTTGGTAATCTTTTAGGCATTTATAACTCCTTTCGCCTTATAGTAACCTCTACTTACTGCATTTCCCGAGATGTCTAAAACTTTACCAACAGGTGGTGACCCGAAGCCACGTCTTAACAATGGATCCCCCACAAAAATCCAAATGAGCTTTTCATTAAACTTCTTGTATTGACTCTTAATTTTCCCACTAATGTCAAACATGAAATCAAAAGAAACCTCAAGATCAGTAATAAATATTATAATATCCGGCGAGTTCTTTCTACTTGGTGGCACAGTATGTTGTCTCCAGTTTGAGAGCTTTTCAAATATTTCTTTATAATCTGTAGATTTCCCGACGATCAACTTTAGATTTTTTAGTTGTTCTCTTGTTATTTCCTCAAACTTGCCCTTGTGTAGGTGGTCGGACACTGTTGCGAAAAAGAATCTGCTGACGAATCCAAAATTTTTCTCTATTGCTTCAATGGCACTTTTTATGGTTGCAATGCATGCAGGTACTCTATTATTTAGATGGCTCCCCATGCTGCCTGATGTATCAATTATAATGGCGATTTCCCCGGGAGTTTTTCGGAGTTTGTATCCTGGATAAATACCCGGAAACTTCCTGTGGAATTTTTTCCATGTATACTCTCTTTGTTTATAGTCAACAGCCTTTATATACTTTCTTAAAAGATTATAAAGACTTTTAGTTCTCTCATCAATTGCCTCGAGCTCGATTTCTCGTAGTATTTTTTCCCCAATTGTGGCATGTGCTTTGTAAATATCTCTGCTTTGACTTTGTTGCATTTTTCTTTCATGCAATCTTGATTTGATTCGGTTTAGGATTTCTTCGTCAAGATCCTCCGTTGATCTGTCTGTGGTATTATGGTCATCGATTCCTGATTCACCTGCCTCAAAATCGGAGTCTTCTATGTCTTTCTTCTTATTTTTCGAAGATACCTCCGTTTCCTCTCCGGTTTTACTTTTGTCCCTGGAATTTGGGTCTTTTGAGTGTTCCTTCTTTTCTTTTGAAGTAGCATTTTCTTCATGTCCAGTTCTGTCATGGTCAAAACTTTTATTTCCTTTATCTTTTTCTTCAGTCTCAGTGGGACTTTCACCTTTCTCGGTTTGTTCGGTTGAACCTTTCCTCTCCCCTCCATCATCGCTGGAAATGTTGTCTTTTTGTGGAGGTGTTTGATCCCATTCTTTTCCTTCTTGCTCATCTTCTGGAATCTTTTGTTTTTCTTGATTAACAACAGATGAAGAAGAACTCCGGGAACTTTCAGGGTTCTCTCCGCTTTGAGAGGGTGATTTTGAAGCAGACTCCTCTTGAGAGGTATTTACTTGCCCCCTTTCACTAATTTCACCTTCTGATGGTATGTCTATAGAATCAAAGGTCAGATTCTTTAATTTATCGGGTTCAAAAAGCATCTTTAGTAATATGGCTAATTCCCAGTCGTTAAAGTCAAGAATAAATTTCTCGTTTGGTTGATAAACATCTTTGCTTTCAAGGGATATCAACTTTTGATTAGGAAATAAACCACTTTCTCTTATAAATTTGTTGATTTCTGGGACAATGTCGGACCAATTTCTCCACTCACCACTTGAAAAAAGGTATATTATGTTGTCTATTATCATGTCTTGTGCAATGTTCCTTGCAAAGTGATCAAAACTATCTAAGGGTAAATGTCTGAAGTTTTGGAGAATTACGTGTAAAGCTTCGTGTATCAAAATGTAAATATAAAAACGGTAAGCGTTCAGAGGGTAATCAGGTTCGTTAAAGAGAATTTGCAAGTTTTTAATATGTGTTATTCGGTGTGGATTTAGAAAAAGGATGGGCTTTTTGTCCTTTATAGTTATTCCGGCGATATGAATCGAATCACTAAAATTAACGTTATAACCTTTGTCAGTTTTTAGTGCATTTTCTATGAAATCATACAGATCTGGATATCGGCGTGCCATAAAATTCATCAGGTGCTCATCTTCGTAAAATATCCACCATTCACTTCTGTCATATTTTCCTGTAAAATTGACTAATTCTCTTATCACCTCTGATGTATTCATGACATGTTCACCTTAAATTTTGGGTTTTCATAGGAATTGTGCAAAGAAAATGTGCACAAGAACCAATAAGTTCTAAACTTGGACGAGCGCCAGAGGTCCCTTGCCCCTTCTAACTCCTTTGAAATCTCAGCTTCCATAGTTTCTGTTTTACTTAATTCAAGATTTACCCGTGTAATTATGTCTTCTGGTACGTCAGCTGTAGAATATGTAACATAGAAGGGTTCTTTTGGGATTGATTTTATAATATATCCCCAGTCCCCTTCTTCAGTTAACTTTTGAATCGGATTTGTTACGCTCTTTCTTTCTATCACCTCCCCAAGGGTTTCGAAAGCAAGAGTGTAATCGACTTCTCCAATGTTTACTAAATGCTTGAGGTGCTCTTTAAAAACTCTAAATGCGTTGGGCTCAAGGATAGTGGATGGTTTCTTTTTGGACTTATGAAATGCTTCCAGCAGATGTTTAAAAAAAGCGATTATGTCACTATCTTTGAGTTTAAGAAATTCGAGGTTTTCGAGAGAGGAGGACAACTTTTGGGATAGCTCAAAGTCTTTCTTGAAAAGAATGGTTGGTTTCTCTAATTGTTCTATTAAACTAAATAGCTCATTCTTATGGTAGTCAGTTACGTTTGATGGTGATTTTATGTCCATCCTTTTTCTCTCTTCTTCTAAAAACCTCCTAAATTCTATGATCGTGTTTGGTAAGCTTAATTCAACCTTGTTTTTTTTCACGATACCATAAATTAAAGCAAAGTTAGAATCTCTTAAAATGGTATCTCTTTTCGTCGCCAGCTTTTCATTATCAAGGGTGTCTTCGTTGTTCAAGATTTCATTATACAATTTAAAGCTTACGATTAAATCTTCCAAAAATTCTCTCTGAGGAGGTTGGGGCGATAAGAGGTATTCAATGAATTTCCAGGTTAAAATTAGAGTTATGAGAAAAGGTTCTCTATCCTCCTCGGCAATGGGGAATTTGAGTCTTTGATTAAGAAGATAACGGATGATTTCGATGTTTGTATAGAGCTCGTTGCACTCTAACCCAAAAAGAAGAACACCCATGCTCTTCTCACAAATTTTAATGCATTAGGAGTTTTTTTTCAAATTTGTAGTTTTATCAAGGATTAAAAAAACGCGGGTTTTATGAGAAGATCAAAAATGTTGATTAAAGATTTTAAAGTTGAGTGATGGGCATCCAATATAGTCTTTTGTGTAGATAGGAAATAAATAGATGAGATTGAAGCGTAGTTAGGTATATTTGATGTTATCCAATGGCATCTTTTCTTGATATTACTCGGTTTTCCTGAATTTAAGAAACAATTCACTTGACCTGAAGTTTGTTCGGCTTTAAGATTAAAAAATCTATTATCTTAATAAGAGGAGATGAAGGCAAA
>JBDRYG010000073.1:0-8157 GCA_039803305.1 Caldifarciminota bacterium | reverse complement strand
GCGTATTTTAATTTTTAATACTGTAACGCAATAATGCTGAATTGTCAAGAGTTTTTAAGTTTTGGATTGAGTAGTCGATCCCCTGGGATTTTTGCAACCCAGGGGATCGACTACTCAATTAACGCTGTTAGTTTAAAAACTTGATTTGTCGATTAGTTTACAGGGAGTGATTACTCACCTTATCGTTTTTGTCAGCTAGTTTTATACACACCACCATACACCCTTAAATTATTTGATTGAATTGGGCTTTCTCAATTCCCAAAATCTCCCTATCCATGTAAGTTGTAGTCCTTAGCTTGTAAAAAATAACCGAATCCACATTTGGGTTTAATATCTTACGGAGTCTATTTTTTAACTCGGTCAACTGTGCCATAGTTAGCTCTCCTTCCAAGACAGAATTCTGCACCCAGTTCAAATATCGTCGTGATACTTTTAACACCTTATTTAACCTTGGAACTTCTACATCGTATACCATAATCACATACATTTACCATCTCCCCACAAATGGAGTATACTCTTTTTCACCAAGCAGATGTCTCTCTAATTTGTAAAGCTCTATTCGAATTAATCTCCTATATGAGATGTTCTCTCCAATAGTTGGGTGACTTATCGTAGAATTAAGCTTTTCCTCCCAAAACTTCACAAATATCTTGCTACCTTCCTCATTAAGGGTAATTCCATTCAGTGCTTCATCAAAATGGCTGGCTTTGAGAATCTTTTTATTTAATAATTGGAAAATCAGCCTATCAACAATTATAGGCTTGAAAATTTCTGAAATATCAAGGTTTAAGGCAAATCTTCTATAATTAGTAGTGTGCAAAAAACCAATTCTCGGGTCAAGATGGGTTTTGAAAATCTCGGTCAATACT
This sequence comes from Caldifarciminota bacterium, assembly GCA_039803305.1. Classification (GTDB taxonomy): domain Bacteria; phylum Hydrothermota; class Hydrothermia; order UBA1063; family UBA1063; genus UBA1063. Next base: position 7,288 of record JBDRYG010000073.1, on the reverse strand, counting down.
ACGGAATATAGGAGACTATTTCCAAAACTTATTAGCGCATTTAATCTGTTCTCAGGTGGTCGTCTACTTCTCGTCACAAAGGCAAAATCGGGATTCCTTATGATTACATCAAAAGACTTATAATATTCTTCCCACAAGTTACCCTCTAAAGTGATGAGACGCTCCACTGAATTAACTCTCTCAATATGCTCTGCTTTTATTAAAATTTTGTTCTTAACATCTTCAAGAGGTAATCCACGGTTTATGTAATACTCTAAAACCTTAACCATGTTTTTTCCCAAACCGTCCACAAATTTTCGCGCAAGGTTTATCCTTCTATCATTATCCAGGTAATGTTCAGCTTGCTTCAGAGTAAGAATACCCGCATTAAGGTGTTCCTTAGGATAAAAGGACCCCACATACCTCTCGTGAAAATCATAGAAATGTATTATAATTCCCTGTCGACCCAAGAACTCTAAGAGTTTCTTTGTTATACTCACCTCTCCAAAGACGTATATTTCCCTAACCTGTTCAACAGGTATAAACTGCTTCTTTTTATCCTCACCCACAAAATAAATATTAGAATCTTTTCTCGAAAGCTCGCCATTAGAGAACAGATAAATAGCCTTTTTCACACTACCCCCCATGGCAAAAATCAAAAAAAGAACATTTTTTGCAAGACTCTGGAGTTTTTGGAGAGGGTGGCAAGGGTTGTGATAAAACTTTCTCAGCATCCTTGATTATGCACATTAACCTATTTTCTAATTCGGGAGTTAGTTCCACTAATTCTCTCTTTTTTTCTAATGGAAAGATTAGAATTCCCTTTAACTCCAAACCCTTCTTCACCTTAAGGTAAAACAAGTAATAAGCCAACTGTATTTTAGATGCATTTTCATATTTGGTAGATTTTTTAACTTCTGCAACTCGATTTCCTTCGATCAGGTCGATTTTCATAAAATTATCTACATTAACTTCCTTCTTTTTTCTCGGGAAAGAGGTAAAATGTACCTCTTTGCCCTGTTTTAAATGAATATTCTCCTCGTCCCCGCGCAGGCCATGGAATAAAAGCCAGGCCTGCCGGTGGCAAATTAAAAAGGAACGCAATATATATGGGCTTACATTAAAATTCATACTTTACCTCTTATTTTGGATTTTATCGGGTTTTTCCTAAATTAATTCTTCCTTTTTTTCGTCTTCTCCGCCTTATTTTCGATCGCTCTTTACAGCAGAATTTTTCAAGAATTTCCTCGAAAAGGTCCATCAAGTCAAAATCACTAAAGTTTACAATCTCTGGAAACTCTTTAAGAAGATTTTGGAATTTTCTCTTCAGTCTGCTGAAATTTTTATAATAGGCTGCTGTCTTGCTTATATTTATTCTTTTTCTCTCATCAAAGATCTCTCGTCTTCTCCGTAAAATATCACAAAAGACTTCCATTTCCGAACTCGTAAAAATCTGGTCAATCTTCCCCAAAAAAGAGGAGATTACCCCTCGCACATCCTGTATTTCTGAGTGTTTCAAGACAAAATATTCTTCGTAAAGGGTGTCAAAATCCACATTATCGTGGTCCTCATGAAAGCCCCCCAGCGAGAAATATTTTGTACGGCCAAAGTGGTTAGGATCCAGATTGCACTTTATGAAATCTTTAACGAAGTTGTCCACCACCCTTTGAAAGTAGGTATAATTTATGTCTTTGTCAATAAAACAATTCTTCTTTAGCAGATGAATGCAAAAATCGCTGAAGAGGTCTTCCAATGAGTCATTGGATAGTGGGATGCTGTTTTTGTTCTGATATACGCAACCTTCCAGCACCAACTGAAGTAACGCTTTTATATCTGGGGGCAAGGCATTCACTTTCTTTTTGAAAAATTCCTTGAACTTTCTGTACTCTTCCTGGGTCATCAAATCGACACACAGCTTTTTGATGAGTTTAAGATCAAAAGAAATAAACCACCTCCAAATCAATGATAAACGCTGATTTGGGTTCTTTCAACGAATTAGAATCCGATAAGAATCCCTTGTTAAATCTGATAAGAATCCCTTTTTAAATAGATAGGGGATGTAATAAGGACCTTCTTCACCCACTTAGGGACTTTTTCTACCCACCCGGTACAGGTTAATATCACAAAAGTTGGGATTCTAAGAACGTTTGTTTCTGGCCAATCTGTATATCCATCCGTAAAAACCACCATAGCGCTTAGTGTCTTAGATATCGGTAATTTGGAAATTTGAATTAAACACTCTCTCATGGAGGTCCCACCTAATCCTTCTAATTCGATTTTCGGCGGTTTAAATATACCTTTTACAATTAAAGGTTTCTCTCTTTTAAGTTTTACATCTCCATCCCAGATTAGAACCTCGTATCCTAGCTTTTTGGCGATTCCTATTGCTTCAGAAATACCGACCAACAACTCGCTATCGGAGACTGAAGCGGAAGTATCTATTAGATATCCTATCCTTAGAACAGGGGTCTCCAATCCAGGAAAAATCACACCCGAAGCAAAAGATTTTTTTGAAATAAAAAACCGTGAAAAGTTCACTTTACCTTTTATCAAATCAACTTTTATGTTTGTGAGTAGAGCACCTAATTCTGCTTTCCAGTTGATGCGAGATATTGAGAAGGTTTCAACTAATCGTTTCACCCACAATTCCCTCCAACCTCTTAACTTTTTGGATTTTTCCCTTAGACCCTCCAAAGCTTCTTCAGAAATACGACAAATTTGTTCCTCACTCAAGTCGCTTCTTGGTATTTTCTTTTCCCATGGCGCTGGCTTTCCTGTTACACCAGAGCCCTCACCGTATGGGTTATTACAATATACTCTGCCAAACTTTTCTCCAAATTTACATCCATTGCAATTAAACTCATTTTCTGAACCACACTGAGGTGGGAATTTACTCATCAAAATCAAGGCGTATTCTTCAGCTATAAGATTGTCAATAAAATTTAGAATTTTGGGTAGTAAGACACCAGATGGCAGATTAAAGCCTGCCTTTAAAACCACCTGATTTACCTCACAATCGGCTGCAATATTTGCCACTATTAAAGGAAAATTTTTTAATCTTACAAAATGAATCAGAAGAACGTGCAAAACCTCATGTAAAAGAATACCGGCGACCTCTTGGACAGTAATAGATTCAAAGAATCCGGGATTATAGTATATCCGAAGGTACTTATCCACACCTGCCGTTAGGACCTCATCACACTCAACAAACTCAATGGCAAAGATTAAAGAGTTTAGGAAAGGAAGCTTGCTGCTTATTAATGCAAGTGATAATCTTATTTTTTCATCCACCTTAAAATTCATTTAGACTCCCCCTGCAAAGTAACCAATTTTACTCATCGCAACACCTAATTTAGACTTAATGAATCTGATATCAAAAGACCCAGATGCACCCCTTGTCTCTTTATAGGCTTTTTTCAAAGCATCTGCAAGAATTACCGTCAACTCGATATACAAATCAACGAATTTATCAACAAACTTAAAAACTGCATCCCAAACCTCATCTGAATTGTTTTTAAGTAAGTAGTTATATAAGGTCTTTATTATCATTACAGCGAGATCAGTTCTTCCCTTTGGAAGCTCAACATTATTGAATAACAGTTCCTCCATGGGTGGTATCTCTTCTCGTCTTCTTAGCCATGTTAAGAATCCAATGCCCTCTGGACCAACAGCTGATCTAGCGATCAAATTTTCAAGTTCGGTGTAGTCACCATCATCTGGTACCAAAGAAAGTGCCTTTAACATATTGTCTAAAGATCTTGGTGAAGGATACGGTTTTGACTTAAATTCTTCTTCTTGAGGTTCACATAAACCAATATCTTTTACAAATTCAATGTATAGAGCCAGATATTCTTTCAAAGTTTTATACTTCATGTCCCTGTTCGGGTTAACCTCTATGACATATTTTTCCACATTATCTTCACCATTCAAATAAGAAATGAACCCTTTTCGATCATAGTCCCAAATTAAATGCAAAAATCTATTTGCGAGAGCTTGTGACAGACTTTCCCCTGTTACATTTGAATAATTGCCAGCTGCTATTATGTAAGCACGCTCGTCTATCTTAGTTTCACCCACCAACCTGTCTTGGACAACCGAAAGAAGTACATTTTGTACCATCTGCGGCGCTGTGGTGATTTCATCCAGGAACACTACACTTCTTTTCCCCTCCTCAGCAAACCTGTTTGCGAGCGTAGCCCATCTGGGAGGGAACTTCTGAGTCATGCCATCATTCACCCAATCAATACCAAGGACATCTGCAGGATCCTTTGAAGACGCAATGACAATGATAACTTCCATACCTAAGAGGTTGGCAAGCTGTTTTATCACACTGGTCTTACCTACCCCAGGTGGGCCCCACAAAATTACGGGTGGGTACCCAGCCTGCATCACTAAGCTTAAAAAATTAATTCTAATTTCCCAACTCATTGCCCACTCCTTTTTCCAATTCCTCCTTTTTCTCTTTTAAAAAATAAAAATTTAAAAAATACTCAAGGGGGCCCTCCATACCCCCTTGAGGTTTCAAGAATGACACTTTAAAATCATGACATGGACATGGAGCAAAAAGTTAGAAAATTTTTATCTGATCTTACTATAGATGGGTTTAAATTGAGGCCCATAAGCATAATGTTTCAAAATCCCCTTTACATCTTAAGTTACACCCATAAGAAATTTGGAGACAGGTTAATTCTTCTTTACCACCATGAATGGTTTGATAGAGCAATAGAACTCTTTCATCTTATCGACTATCCAGGTTTTGAGGAAGAAAATGAACTGAAATTCTCTATTTATGAATTAAAGAAAGAACTGCAACATCTTGTTTATCAGAAAATCCTGGATATCGAAGAATTACTCTTTACCGATCCTGCTTTGGTTTTAAGGCTTGTTGAGGAACTTGAAACGAAAAATTGGATTGTTGAAGAGCTTACTAAAGAGTTCAACTTTTCGATTTCAGAAGATTTGATCCCTTTCACCTTCTTCATTAAGAGAGATTTCCTTGGATTTAAGGTGCTTCTTCAATACATGACTGAACCGTATTTCGAGTTTAGACTTCATTTTGACACTTTTGAACTTCGGTTCACAAATTTAAATCCCAATGTGTCTTTGGACATGCTTCTAAAATGCCTTTTCTTAGTTAATGATGTAAGAGAAATTACCCAAGAATCCTTAATGGGATTACTTAATCCTCCACTTAAAATGTTCCTTGATGATCTATCGGAGGGTTTCAGACAGGGAATAGATTTTTCGAAAGTATCAGATGTTCTCACCACTTTTGGAGTGCTCCAAGAATATCAAGAAGATAAAAAGGAAAGTCTTAGATATTTTGCATGTGACGGTGTCAATTTACATCCAGCAAGAATATTTGCAGACGAAAGAGAAATTAACTCTCTGGACAACACCCAAAGGTTTTACCCTTATTACCATAAAGAAAGTTTCTCCGATCTTTTTAGACCAAAATTTCGAATTAGGCAGATAGATTTTAGCACCCTGGAGTTAACCTATTACACCGTCTTACTGGACGGAAATGCTCTCATTGGGATTCCAGTAAGGTATTACTTAAAACCAGCCTTTTTTAGAGACCTGAAAAACTTTATTTTTGGAAAAGTCTTCCAATTCATTGAGAAAAAAACCTAATCTAACTCGTTATTTTTGAACTTCTTACATCACTTAGACTTCGTAAGGGAAAAACCGCAAGGTAATTTTGGAGAATTTTCTTAGTTCTTAGCAATGAATTCAGCTTTATCAGATAACTTCTCTTAATCCCAGACCTCAAGTAATTAAGGATTACTAATACATACTCATCTTTGACACCAAAATAGACCCTGGGGTACTCAAAGTCATTATTTGGATGCTTTAACGCTAAATCGTCCACCAAGAAATCATCGGGGGCTTGAAGGTTAATAACTTTTCCTGAGTTTTGTACAGTAACCTCAGACTTAACAGAACTTACTTCAATAAACGCAATTTTAAATAAAATTCGGATATCTTTTAAGGCGTGAAGCAATATCAAGCTATAAATGTAACTCTCTAAATCATCTCTCTCGTTCATACCGGAAAGGAAACCCAAAAGCCAGGATATAGATAATTCAGCTAGTTCAACTCTTACAAACTTATCGAAGATCTCTCTTAACGATGAGAAATCTGATCGAACTCTCAAAATTCTACGATTAACTAAGAAATAGGAGTAAACCGCTACTTCATAATCTCCTATAGATTTCTTTGCCTTGAAATACGAAACCTTGCCACACACCCCTAACTCTAATAAAGCTTTATCCTTCAACTCATTTTTTAAAAATGTTCTTAGGTAAGTCCTGGTAGTTTCATCGAAAGCCATAAAGTCAGCCACTAAGGATGCAAAATTTCTGAAGCCGTAATCCAGAACTATCTTTTTACTCACATACTTTAGTTCTTCAACCTCTGATGTTAAAAATTGCAGAAGCGCAACTAAAGTATCTTTAACTTCCTTGAAAACCTCACACTCAACCTCTAAGCGGATATTGCACCTTTTTATTTCAATCTTTAAAAAATCCACTTCTCCATCCGACATCCACCTTCTCTGTATGAAATCATATAGCCTCGCAAGATCATTCATTAATAAAGGTGGTTCATCCTTGATTTTAACAGTGATTATGAAATCATCATAATACTCGTCATCAGAAAGGGGTGTGAGACGGATGCTAAATTTTCCCTCAAGAACAGGCAGAAGGTTCCTTAAAACCTCCGCCTTGCCTATGAACTCTGCAACATCCTTAATGAATTTTGAAGCAAACATTTTTTCCACCTAGTTGAAGAATTCGTTTTTGGTATAATTATGGTTTTACTCACCCATTTCGGTATGGCTTCTCTCGTATAGGGATTAGTAAGAACGACTACTACTGGTGTTGATTTACCGAAAGGATTTGAATCGTTCCAAGAAGTATACCCATCGGTAAAAACAAGAACACATCTAAGTTCTATTTTTGATTCGGCGATCTCTTTTAAACAAGAATCCATAGCAGTACCACCGCCGCCAACCAGCCTTACTTTCCCTAACTCATACCATTTTTTCACCGCAGTTACGGTTGTGATAAGAGTATCACCTGACCACACAATAGCTTCAAATCCTGAGTATACTAAAAGATTTTTTATTTCTTCCATGATGGAGCTCAATTCATCTTCCGTCATAGAACCCGAAGTATCTACAAGAATCCCAAAAGTCAGTTTAAAACCGGTTGTCCCTGGGTATATGATGTTCGTGTAATAAGACTTTTTTGAAAGCTTCAAGCGAGTATAGTCCTGGGCTTTTCGTCTTACATCTTCCAAGACTGCT
>JBDRYG010000072.1:0-8198 GCA_039803305.1 Caldifarciminota bacterium | reverse complement strand
ATATGCAGCGGTTTGCACTTAAGGTGCCCCTTTACTCGGAACCTTCCTCAAGCTCAGAGGTGAAAAAGTACTATTTTAATGTTGACGAAACTTTTGTTTTTCTTCAAAGAGCAAAGGGTCCATGGATTAAGGTGGCGGACATGTATAGTGATACTGGATGGATATATTCATATTTTCTAAGGCAAAAACCGGGAAGTAGATGATTCAAAGTAATTCCTTTGATGTAATAGTTGTAGGTGCGGGCCCTGCGGGTTCCTCTGCTGCATATGAGCTTGCAAGGTCTGGTAAAAGTGTTTTGATTATTGAGAAGGATAGAGAGGTAGGGAAAAACGTCCTGTGTGCAGAAGGTATTTCTAAAAACTTCTTCGAAATTGTAAAACCCGAAAAAGGTGTTGCCACAAAAATAACAAGAATTGGTATTCATATAGAGGATAAGGTTGATTTTTACATTCATTCTTCCTCTGTATTCGGGTATGTGCTTGAAAGAAAGATTTTTGACAGGCACCTTTTCGAAAGGGCTGTGTCTTCAGGAGCTGAACCTTTTTTAGGTGCGAGATTTGTTGATCTTTCAAAAGAGGATGAAATCTATAAAGTGACTGTTCAGTATAAGGAAGAAAGGGTAAGTTTCTTTGCACCAGCAGTTATTGGTGCTGATGGCCCAGGATCTGGCGTAGGTTTGAGAGCTGGATTTGAACTTGAAAGATCCAATCTATTGACTCACTATTGTGCTCAGGTGTACCTGTATCATCCAGCTATAGATGATGAGACTATTGAGTTTTACTATTCTAGAATTTTGACACCAGGCGGATATGCCTGGGTTTTCCCTAAGGATAAAGGTTTTGCAAATGTGGGCCTTGGTGTAACTTCAGGTTTTAAGGAGGCAGAAGAAAATCTTAGGTCCTTTCTTAACCGGTATTTTCCGGGCGGTAGGGTTTGCGGTTTTTTACGGGGAGTAGTACCTTCGGGTGGTCTGGATCTTAAATTGGTAAAAGATAATGTATTCCTCGTAGGTGACGCTGGTAGACTTGCTGACCCAATGTCAGGTGGTGGCATTGCGAATGCCTATTTGTCAGGAAAACTTGCAGCGGAATCAATTTTAAGTGGTAATTCCGCAAAATATCAGCAACTTCTGGAGAAAAAGTTAAAGAAGGATTACTTGATATCAAAGACCGTAAGGGATGTTTTTTACAGCCTTGATGAGTCAGAATTGACTTCAATTTTTGCTGAGATCAAAAACTCTATAGGTGGTAAAAATCTTGAGGAGATAAACCCTTTAAGCGCATTGAAAATTTTGCTTAAAGTTTCTCCTTCTGCGTTTTCACACCTTTTAAAGAGAGGGGGTAAATTTTTCCATGAATTTATACGAGAAATTGTTTCTTAAGGGTGATAAGAAAAAGATCCTTGCTCTTTTAGACCCTGACAAGCTTGAGAAACCTAAACTTGAAAGCCTGATAGAGGAGATAAACCGCTCTCAAAAGGTTGTGGCATGTCTTGTAGGTAGTAGTTTGATTGTTAATAGTGATATAGACGCCTTCGTTTATGAAGTTAAGAGCAAAACTCAAAAACCAGTGATTTTATTTCCTGGATCTCATGCCCAACTCACTAAGCATGCTGATGCTGTGCTATTTTTGTCCTTACTAAGTGGAAGAAATGCCCAGTACCTAATTGATGAACAGGTCAGAATGGCACCAATTTTGAGAAAATTTAACCTGGAGGCTATTTCAACGGCTTATCTTTTAATCGAGTCGGGTAGAACAACAACAGTTGAATGGGTTACTAATACTCGTCCAATCCCAAGAAATAAGGTAGATCTTGTAATCGCCCATGTATTAGCTGCCGAAATGATGGGATTTAAGCTTATCTATCTCGAAGCCGGCTCCGGGGCTGAGAAGCCTGTACCTGATGAATTAATAAAGTTAGTGAAGGCAAACATAAATATACCTCTCATTGTCGGTGGGGGGTTGAAAAGCCTTGAAACAATTAATGGTGTATTTGAAGCGGGTGCGGATTTTGTAGTTATTGGAAATAAGCTGGAAGAAGATCCAAAGTTTTTGAGGAGTTTGATATGAAAGGCGTTACTTACCTTGACCTGCTCGAGAACAAAGAGGTTGTCACCATAATTAATAAAGCTGATGCTCAGCTTGAGGCGATGGGATATACGGAGCACGGGTTAAGACACGTTACCTGGGTGGCTAAGCGTACTGGGCAGATACTTGAGGCACTGGGTTATCCTCCGCGGATCAAAGAACTAGGTGAAATTGCAGGACTTTTGCACGATGTCGGTAACCTTGTAAACCGCGAACATCATGCGCAAATAGGTGCTGTTATTGCAGGAGATCTTTTAAGAAGAAACGGTATGGAGGTTGAAGAAGTGGCTGATATAATGATGGCAATTGGTAATCACCATGAGGAAGATGGTTTCCCTTCCTCTGTTCTATCTGCTGCTCTGATTCTGGCTGATAAGGCTGATGTGCACAGGAGCAGGGTACGGAAAATGGGTAATATTTGGGAAAATTTAAAGGTTGATATTCACGATAGGGTTAATTTTGCTGCAACTAGTTCAAAAATATTGATAGATCCCAGTAAAAGGCTTGTTACTTATGAAATTGAAATTGATACCTCAATAGCACCGGTAATTGAGTTTTTTCAGATTTTTATGTCCAGGGTCCTTGTAGCCCAAAGGGCCGCAAAAACTTTAAATGCGGAGTTTCACCTTAATATAAATCATACAAAAATGATTTAGGAGGTATGTGGATGTTTGATCCTAAGGAGTTAGAGAAGAAAAAACTGAGTGAACTTTATGAAATTGCAAGGGAGCTCAACATTGAAAATTACGAGGAACTAAGGAAAAAGGACCTCATTTCCAAGATTATAGAACATCAGGCAGAGCAGAATGGCGTGAAATACTGCGAAGGTGTCCTGGAAATTATAGAACAGGAAAAGGAAGGTGAGCGAGGTAGAAAGTCCATTTTCGGTTTTCTCAGGAAAAAGGAGAAAAATTATGCACCAAGCGATGATGATATCTATGTATCCTACTCCATGATCAAAACTTACGGTCTAAGAGAGGGTGACCATGTAACGGGTTTTGCTAAAAAGGTTAAAGAAGGCGATAAAAGCATGGCTCTCACTGAAATAGACAAGATTAACGGTAAAAGCCCTGAAGAGATTAAGAATCGCCCTCAGTTTGAAGACTTAACACCATTTTACCCAACAAGAAAGTTTAACCTGGAAATACCTAATGAAAACGATATGTCCCTCAGAATAGTGGATCTTTTTGTGCCTATAGGTATGGGTCAGAGGGGTTTAATCGTTTCTCCGCCAAGAGCCGGTAAAACTATTTTGTTACAGAAGATTGCGAATGCAATATTGAAAAATCACAGGGATGAGGTAAGGTTAATTGTGCTTCTAATTGATGAAAGACCAGAAGAAGTTACGGATTTCAAAAGGAATGTCCCTGCCGACGAGATAATAAGTTCAACCTTTGATATGCCAGCGGAAAGGCATACAAAGGTCTCTGAGATTGTTCTGGAGAGAGCAAAAAGGCTTGTTGAGCTTGGGGAAAACGTCGTGATTCTTCTTGATTCTTTAACAAGGCTTGCTAGGGCATATAATGTTGTTACTCCTCATTCTGGAAGGACCCTTTCTGGTGGGATTGATTCTACAGCTTTGGTTAAACCCAAGAAGTTCTTTGGGGCCGCAAGAAATATTGAGGGGGGAGGTTCTTTGACTGTAATTGCAACCGCATTAATTGAGACAGGCTCGAGAATGGATGAAGTTATTTTTGAAGAATTTAAGGGTACCGGTAACATGGAGTTAGTCTTGGATCGAAAGCTTGCAGATAGAAGAATATTCCCAGCAATTGATCTTAATAAGTCCGGTACAAGAAGAGAAGAACTGTTGTTAAAAGAGAATGTACTGAAAAGAATTTGGGTAATAAGAAAGTTCCTCTCGGAGCTTGATCCTATAGATGCTATGGTACAGCTTCAGAATAAGATGCAGGTTTATAATTCCAATTCTGAGTTTATTGAAAGGGTTTATGATGATTTCGTGGAAGTTTAATTAATGTCAAAGCCCAGATATTCTCAGGTTTTTCTGAAAGACTCGAATATACTAAGGAAAATTGTAGAAAGGGCTCAGATCGTAGAGGATGAATGGGTTTTGGAAATAGGGCCCGGCAGGGGGTACTTGACAAATGAGCTCTTAAATGCTGGTGCGAGAGTTATCGCTATTGAAGTTGATAAAGATCTCTTTACACTACTAAACAGAGAATTTCTTCTTTTCGTAAATGACAGGCTTTTTCTGTACAATGAGGATTTTTTAAAGGCTAATCTTTTTGAAATTTTTAACCGGATAGGGGTAGAAAAAGCAAAGGTAGTTTCCAACATTCCCTACCATATAACAACTCCAATTCTTGAAAAACTCGTCTATTCAAGAGCTCTCTTCCCTGAAATTTACCTTACGGTCCAAAAAGAGGTCGCGGAGCGAATAGTTGCTAAAACTGGTACTAAAGAGTATGGTTCTTTAAGTATTTTCTTGAATCTCTATTTTGATTGTAAAATTGAATTCAAAATTTCGCGATACTCCTTTTCACCTGTCCCCAGAGTTGACTCCGCATTTATATCCCTTAGGAGCAAGAATACTCCTGATTTGAAAGATTTCGAATCTTTCGTTCGGAGGCTATTTACTGGAAGGCGTAAAAAAATAAGAACTCTTTTACGTGGTATGGGGAAGTACCATACTTTTATTGAGGAGAAGTTTTCTCATTATCTTGATAGAAGACCTGAAGAACTTGAAATTTCACAACTTTACGAGATTTTCACTGAAGTCAACACCGTCAAGGATACTATTGAGTAGATATAGAGCCTTTAAGGCGCTCTTCATTTTAATTTCTTTCCTCTCACCGGAGAATTGATTTCCCACAACATAAATCTTATCCAGGTAGTTTATTCCGATAAAAACAAGACCTACAGGCTTTTCTGGCGTTCCACCCGTGGGTCCAGCGATGCCGGTAATGGCAATACTGATGTCACTGCCGAAAATCTCCTTTCCCCCTTTAGCCATATAGTAAGCACATTCTTTCGAAACGGCGCCATACATTTTTAAGATTTCTTTTGGTACCATGAGGAATTTAATTTTGGCTTCATTAGAATATGTAACAATCCCCCCAAGGAAGTACTCAGAGCTCCCGGAAACATCAGTTATCAGATTGCCTAATAGGCCGCCTGTGCATGATTCCGCAATTGAAATGGTATACTTTTTTTGTTTGAGTTTTTCACCAACTATTTCCTCGATGTTTTTGCTATTTTCCGCGTACATATAGCCATTAAGTTTTTCTCTGACAATGTGAATTTTTTTGCTTAATGTATCAGGATCCTCGTGAGAAATGAAAATATCTACCCCTCTTATCCCAGGATAAATACCAAAACTCAGATCTTTAAGCTCAGGTTCAATAAGATCGAGGATCTCATTTTCTTTTAAAGTATGAGTCCGAATAATTGAGTAATGCCTCCTTGGAGTTTCAATGTTTTCCAGGTATTTGTTGAGAATGTGTAAAGCTTCAGATTCTGGTCCCGGAAGCAGAAGAATAACATAATTTTCCTCTTTTAGGACTTGCCCTGGTGCAATTCCTATGTCATTAAATATTATTTCTGCACCTTCCACAACAAGTGCGTAGTTCTTGAGCATGGGGGTTTCGGGTATCTGAAATTTTTTAAACTGCGGAAGAAGTGCATTGTAGATATTATCCATGTAAAATATGGGTTTCCCCAGGGCTTCAGCAACAGCCTGTCGCGTCAGGTCGTCAGGGGTTGGTCCCAATCCCCCCGTGATGATTATAAGGTCTTGTTTGCCTAAACAGTTCATCAGTTCCTCTTTAATGGCGTCTTTATCATCAGGGAGTACAATGTTTTTAAGTAAACATATACCCTTTTGGAAAAGTAGACGGGCTATTGAATGCAGATTTGAGTTTATTATACTCCCCCTAAGTAGCTCGTCTCCAACATTTATTAGAATAGCCGTTCTCATTGTAATATTTTAATGCCGGTTTGCTGCAATCTGAAGAGATGACATATTTGATTTCTCTTGCTTGGGCGGGGGTTTACATTTCGCAGAAAATCACTATAAATATAAACACAAAAAAATAATTCATATATGCTCCAAAAGGAGGTGCCATGATGAAGCTTAGACCTCTTGCAGATAGAGTAGTTATAAAGAGGATAGAGGAGGAAGAGGTAAGGAAAGGTGGTATAATTATACCTGATACTGCTAAGGAAAAACCTCAAAAAGGTGAAGTCGTCGCCGTTGGTCCCGGAAGGCTCGATGAAAAGGGGAACAGGATTCCCATGGAAGTAAAGGTTGGAGACAAAGTTCTTTTCTCAAAATACGCCGGGACCGAAGTTAAGATAGGCGACGAAGAGTTCCTTGTAATGAGAGAGGATGATATACTTTGCATAATTGAAGGCTAATAAAGGAGGTAATGGAGTATGGCAGCGAAGGAATTACTTTTCAACGAGGAAGGAAGAAGGGCCCTCCTAAGGGGCGTAGAAAAACTTGCAAAGGCAGTAAAGGCTACCCTTGGTCCAGCAGGTAGAAATGTCATTCTTGAGAAAAAGTTTGGCTCACCTACAATAACCAAGGATGGTGTGACAGTAGCTAAAGAGGTTGAGCTTCCGGATCCATTTGAGAATCTGGGTGCTCAGCTTGTCAGAGAGGTGGCTTCAAAGACATCGGATGTAGCTGGTGATGGAACTACAACTGCTACGATTCTTGCTGAGGCAATTTTCAGAAATGGACTCAAATATATTGCCTCTGGCGCAAATGCAATCGAGATTAAAAGGGGAATTGATGTCGCCGTTGATAAAGTAGTGGAAGAACTGAAGAAGATGTCCAGAGAAGTTCAGGGTAGGAAGGAAATCTCCGAGGTTGCATCTATTTCTGCTAATAACGACAAAGAAATCGGTGAAAAGATAGCAGAGGCTATGGATAAGGTTGGAAAGGATGGAGTTATTACCGTCGAAGAGGCCAAGGGTATTGAGACCTATGTAGAGATTGTAGAAGGAATGCAGTTTGACAGAGGATACATTTCCCCATATTTTGTTACAAACCCTGAAAAGATGGAATGTGTTTTAGAAGAGCCTTACATACTTATATACGATAAGAAGATTTCCTCTGTAAGAGACATTCTCCCGGTACTTGAAAAAGTTGCCCAGCATGGGAAACCCATTCTCGTTATAGCGGAAGATGTAGAAGGTGAAGCTCTTGCAACCTTGGTGGTTAATAAACTTAGAGGTGTGTTGCAGGCTTGTGCTGTAAAGGCTCCTGGCTATGGTGATAGAAGAAAAGCTATGCTTGAGGATATAGCCATTCTAACTGGTGGAAGAGTTATCTCCGAAGAAGCTGGTATGAAGCTGGAAAGTGCCCAGATCACCGATCTTGGACGTGCCAAGAGGGTTGTAGTGGACAAAGATAACACCACAATCGTGGAAGGTTACGGTTCAAAAGATGCCATAAAGGCAAGGATTGCCCAGATAAAGGCTCAGATTGAGGAAACCAAGTCCGATTATGACAGAGAGAAACTTCAGGAAAGGCTTGCTAAACTGGCTGGTGGTGTCGCAGTCATATATGTCGGTGCTGCTACAGAAACTGAGATGAAGGAAAAGAAAGCCAGAATTGAGGATGCCCTTCATGCTACAAAAGCTGCCGTTGAAGAAGGTATAGTTCCTGGTGGTGGCGTCGCATACATACGGGCTAAGAAGGCTCTTGAAAGCCTCAAACTCGAAGGAGATAAGCAATTTGGTGTTGAGATAGTTAAGGAAGCCCTTGCCGAGCCACTCAAGCAGATTGCTGAAAACGCTGGTTATAACGGTGCTATAATTGCCGAAAAGGTTGCTCAGTTACCAGAAACCCACGGATTTGATGCACTCACCGGCGAGTTCAAGGACATGATCGAAGCTGGTATAATTGATCCCACCAAGGTTGAAAGGATTGCACTACAGAATGCTGCTTCTATAGCTGGGCTCTTACTGACTACTGAAGCACTTGTTGTAGAGATTAAGGAAAAGAAGAAAGAACCGGCAGCACCAGCTGGCGGTGGATACGATGAATTCTAATTATTGAACCTTTTGCGGGGGCACCTTGTGGTGCCCCCGCATATTCTTTTATATAGGAGGATTATATGCCGATATTTGAATTTAGATGCA
>JBDRYG010000071.1:0-8255 GCA_039803305.1 Caldifarciminota bacterium | reverse complement strand
TACTGGGAACCAAGAACATTGATACAGGCATGGGGCTTGAGAGACTACTTAGAATTTTGCAAGGGGTTGATTCAAACTTTCACACTGATCTTTTCATGCCACTTATTGAGGAGGTTGAGAGAATAACCGGTGTGAAATATTATGGAGATGAGAGAGGAAGTGCTCATAGGGTTCTTGCTGATCATACAAGAGCTCTAACTTTTGCAATTGCTGATGGAATTTACCCTTCAAATTATGGAAGGGGTTATGTTCTAAGGAGAATTTTAAGAAGAGCCCATAGGTTTGCCCAGAAAATAGGGTATGAGGACAAACCAATAATTTATCGGCTTGTTCCTGTAGTGGTGGAAATAATGAAAGATGCATATCCGGAGCTTGTGGAGAGGAGAAGCGAGATAGAGTTGATAATTAAGAAGGAGGAGGAGAGATTTGTAGAGAATATTGCGAGAAATCTTCCGAAGTTGAAGGAAGAGATTGAGTTTGCAAAGAATCAGGGCATATTGCCCGGCAAAGTGGTATTCAAGTTTTATGATACATACGGACTGCCACTTGATCTAATTGAGGAGTATGCCGCCGAAGAAGGCTTAAGGATAGACTGGACTTCCTTTGAATCTGAGATGGAAGCGCAGAAAGAGAGGGCAAAAAAGGTCGAAGTTTTTAAAGTGGACCTTCCATCAGAGTGGTTTGTGTTTAGAGAGGGAAAATCGGAATTTTCCGGTTATGAAAAGACGGAACTTCTGAGCAGGATAGTAAAGTATGGGATAAGGGGAAACAGGGTGTTTCTTGTGACGGCTGAAACACCTTTTTATCCGGAGAGCGGAGGGCAGGTAGGAGATAAGGGCGTAATTGAAGGAGAGGGACCTAAGGGTCATTTTTTAATTGAAGTCACCGATACACAAAGGATAGATAAACTCATCGTTCATGTTGGAAACCTTAAAGAAGGACAGATACAGGATGTAGAGGTTAGGTTAAGGGTTAATGAGAATCTTAGAAATGGGGCGCAGAGAGCCCATACAGCCACGCACCTCTTACACGCTGCCTTGAGGGAGGTTTTGGGTGAACACGTGAGGCAGGAAGGTTCTCTTGTAGAACCTGATAGGCTACGCTTTGACTTTTTGCATTTTTCCAGGCTTAAAGAAGAAGAGCTAAAAGAGGTTGAAAGGCTTGTTAACGATAAGATTATTGAAAATATTCCCCTGAGAGTGCGATATATCAACTATGATGAGGCCATTAAAGAAGGAGCGATGGCTTTGTTCGAGGGGAAATACGGTGAAATTGTTAGAGTGATATACATAGGAGATTTTTCAAGGGAATTGTGTGGAGGAACTCATGTTTCGAGAACTGGTGACATAGGATTTTTCAAGATAGTAAGGGAAGAGGCGTCTAGTGCTAACGTTAGGAGGATTGAAGCTTTCACTGGATTTAAAGCCTTAGAGCTTGTTCAAAAAAACGAGGAACTTTTGAGGAATTCTGCTGAGATACTTAATACAATCCCCGAGCAACTTGTTCAGAAACTGGAGAAGGTGCTCCAAAACTTAAAAGAACTCGAGGACAGGGCAAAACAATATCTTGTGAAATGGGCTGACTTAAAGAGTCGAGATATCCTTCTAAGCAGTTACAGGGTCAATGATTTTAATGTTATTTTTGATTACTTGAAAGGTGCGGGTGCAGATGAATTACGTATTCTTGCCGATAGGCTTAGACCGGAAGTTTCCGATTCCGTTTTAATACTAATTGGATCGAGGGAAGGGAGTGTCTCCTTTTTGGTGGAAATTATCGGTGATTTGAAAAATGTCAACGCTGTGCAGATTGTCAAAAAAATGGGTAAATATTTAAAGGGTGGAGGTGGGGGTACAGCCGTGAAGGCAGAGGGAGGAGGTAAGGATCCCTCAAAAATTGGTGATGTTATCGACCTTATAAAATCTGGGAAAATATTTGTCCAGGAGGACTGATATGGATATATTTAAAAAATGTTATGAATTTGAAGAAGCTGAAAAAGCAAAGAAACTTGGATATTATCCGTATTTCCACCCTGTATCATCAGCGGAGGATACTGAGGTCGAAGTGGATGGGAAAAAGCTGGTTATGCTTGGGTCAAATAATTACCTTGGTCTTACTACACACCCATATGTTAAAAGGAAAGCTCAAGAGATCATTGAAGTTTATGGGACCGGGAGCTGTGGATCCCGTTTCCTCAACGGAACTCTTGATATTCATGAGGAGCTTGAGGAGGAGCTGGCTAAATTTGTAGGTAAAGAGAAAGCACTTGTTTTCTCTACAGGATACCAAACTAACCTTGGTATAATGTCTGCACTGCTTGGTAAGCACGATGTCGTGGTTTTGGATAAATGGGATCATGCCAGTATCGTTGACGGTACAAAACTCGGGCAGGCTCATGTTTTGAGATTTAAGCATAATGATATGGAGCATCTGGAGCGGGTATTGAAGGCGATTCCTGAGGATAGAGGGATTCTAATCGTGGTAGATGGAGTGTTTAGCATGGAAGGTGACATCGCCAATCTCCCTGAAATAGTAAGGTTAAAAGAAAAATATGGCGCCAGACTGATGGTGGATGATGCCCATTCTATAGGTGTTCTGGGTAAAACCGGGGCAGGGACAGCAGAGCATTTTGGACTAACTGAAAAAGTGGATTTAATTATGTCAACTTTCAGCAAGTCTTTTGCATCAATAGGTGGCTTTGTAGCTGGAGACGCTAAGGTGGTTGAGTATATTAAGCACTTTGCAAGGCCAATGATATTTAGTGCAGCATTGGCTCCGGGACAAGTCGCTGCTGCCAGAGCTGCCCTTGACATTATCAGGACCGACCATGAAAGGAGGGAAAAACTCTGGGAAAATACAAGGTTCTGGCAGAATGGCCTTAAGAGTCTTGGATTTGATATTGGTGAGACTCAAACTCCTATTGTTCCTGTCATAATTGGAGACGATATGAAGACCTTTATGTTATGGAAAAGGTTAATGGAGCTTGGGGTTTATACAAATCCTGTCATTACACCCGCTGTTCCCCCAGGAAGACAGTTATTAAGGACAAGTATTATGGCTACACATACGATAGAGCAACTTAAGAAAGCCCTTGATGCTTTTGAAAAGGCTGGGAAAGAGTTTGGCCTAATAAGTTAATACCTATAAATGAAACGCATTTTTCTCATTGTTGGGGCCAGGCCTAATTTTGTAAAAGCTGCCCCACTTTATAGGTCTTTAGTTGAGGCAGGATTTGCTGATGTCAGAATAATCCACACAGGACAACACTACGATTTCAATATGTCTGACATTTTTTTCAGGGATTTAGATTTGCCTACTCCAAATGTGAATTTAGAAGTCGGCTCAGGGAGTCACGGAAAACAAACAGGAGAGATGCTTATAAAATTGGACGATTATTTTTCTAGAGAAAATCCCGATCTTGTTGTGGTATTCGGAGATACTAATTCAACTCTTGCTGGTGCGCTGGCTGCTGTAAAACTTGGTATTAAGCTTGCTCATGTGGAGGCAGGTGCCAGAAGTTTTGATCTTAGTATGCCTGAAGAAATCAACAGGATTTTGACTGATAGGGTATCGGATCTTTTATTTGTACCTGATGAATATGCTGAAAAAAATCTCTTGAAGGAAGGAATTCCTGCAGAAAGGGTATTTAATGTTGGGAATATACTCATGGATACTCTGATAAACAATTTTTCTAAGATTGAGAATCTGAGTACAGGTGTTTTAGAAAAGTTTGGAGTCAGACCTTTGGGTTACGGTGTAGTAACAATTCATAGGGCTCATAATGTGGACGATTCCCGTAGATTAAACCAAATTATAGAAATATTGAATCAACTATCCAGCAAATACGATCTTATCTTCCCGATACATCCCAGAACTCTAAAAAGGATTAGATCTTTTGATGTTGTTCTCAACAACAAAATTAAATTAGTTGATCCCCTTGGATATCTTGAATTTGTTGGCCTATTAATGAATGCGGCCTTTGTGCTAACAGATTCTGGAGGAGTTCAAACGGAATCCTATTTTCTTAATGTTCCTTGTATAACTTTACGCGAAAATACTGAGTGGTTATCAACTATAGATAGCGGGACTAACTTTTTAACGGGATTAGATTGGCGGAAAATACAAAGTGTGTTGAACGAGCTTAAGGATAAAGGGTTCAGACCAAATAGGAAAGAGATACCCTATTGGGATGGTAAAACTTCCCATCGAGTAGCTTCTATTATAAAAGATTATTTAGATCAAGGGGGACAAAATTAGGTTTAAATCCGTTTTGCAATTTTCCGTCGCGACCTTTATTTCGAGGATCTTGGGATTTATAAGGGATGCCTCGGTGGCTTTTCTTGTGGGTGCTGGAAGATTTGCAGATGTTTTCAATGTGGCCTTTCGTATTCCAAACCTTTTGAGAGATTTGTTAGCGGAAAATGTAATGCAAAGCGCTTTTGTGCCCACCTATGTTAAGGCTACTGAAAGGGATGAAACTCCTAAACACTTTTTGGATGTTGTTTTTACTATTTTTTTGATGGCTTCACTTTTTATCGTAATCCTTGGTATTGTTTTTTCTAAGCAGGTTGTGCTCATTACTGCTTATGGTTTTAGAAGTATTCCTGAGAAATTTAAAATGACCGTTGAGGTTACAAGGATAACCTTTCCTTATCTTACATTAGTATCCTTAGCTAGCATATTTCAGGCAATTTTGAACGCGAGAAAGGAATTTTTTCAACCGGCACTCTCCACCGCCTATTTAAATCTTGGCGTAATTTTTGTCGTGGTTCTTGCTTATTTCTTTGTGCCCAGAGGAATGTATCCTCAAGTTTTGGGATTTTCTGTGCTTTTTGGCGGCCTTGTACAACTTTTATATTTAATTCAAAGACTTAAGGTTCATAATGTAGTGCCACAATTTACCATTAGATTGAGACATCCATACCTAAAGGATTTCGGGAAATTACTTGTGCCCGTATTTCTGAGTGTAGGTTTTTCAAAAATAACACCGTTTGTTAATACGCTAATAGCCTCTTTTCTGAGGGAAGGTGCAGTATCTTATCTTACCTATGCTTATAGATTGATGCAGTTGCCAGTGGGACTCTTTGCCGTCGCCCTTCAGACTGTCTCAATCTCAACCTTCGCTGAGTTGGATGCAAAGCATATTGATCTGAGGGAAACTTTGTGGAAGGCCGTTTTCTATTCTATTTTCCTTACGCTTCCTTCATCAATTTTTATAATTCTTTACTCAGGTGAAATAGTAAAACTTTTATTTGAAAGGGGGGCATTCACCCCCTTTGATACAATTTTGACGGCTCAAGCTCTGATAATGTATACGCCCCATGTAGTAGCAATTGGGGTGTCAAAAATATTTTTAAACTACTTTTTTGCAAAAGGGGAAACTAAATTTCCGAATTTCAGTGTGGTTTTAGGCACTGTTGCAAACTTGTGCGTTGCAATTTTCCTGTCAAGGACATTAGATTTCCCTGCATTAGCTCTTGCTGTTTCAACGGGAACCATCATTCAGATGATTTTTCTTATGAGTGTTATTAGGAATAGAGCTCCTGTTACAAAAGAATATGCAAGTAAAATTTTCATGGTTATATTAAACACCTTTTTCGCCACCTTGCCTTGCTTGTTTATTAAAGTAAAGGGTGATATTCTCAGGCTGGTCATAGGGTTCTTTATGTTTACAGCGGTTTTTATAAGTTTGAGCATACTAACTGGTGCCTTTCCAGAGTTTAAACTGAAAAGATGATTCTACATGTTCGGTAAATTAAAATATTAGATGCAATGGGTATTGAGATTTTAAGAGGCAACGAGTTTAGAAAAGCTTTACTTTCCGGAATTATAAAAGTACAGGATTTACGCGAAGAGCTTAATCGTATAAATGTCTTTCCAGTACCAGACGGGGACACAGGAACTAACTTGGCTGAAACTTTGAACGGTGGATTAAGAGTACTCTTAGAAGCAGCTAACCTAAAACTTTGTGAAATAATAAGACGATTTTCTGAAGCTCTGCTTTTTTCTGCGAAGGGCAACTCTGGAACCATAATATCTCAGTTTTTCCTTGGCCTTGCTGAATGGGTAAAAGGAAAAGATTCTTTGACCACGGCTGAGTTTGCTGATGCACTACTTCACGCCAAAAATGTAGTTTATGATTCCCTTGAAAACCCTGTAGAAGGCACTATTATTACCGTAATTAGGGAATGTGCTGATTTTGCGCAGGAAATTAGAGAAAGCATTAGGGATTTTAGGGTATTCTTCAAGAGACTTCATCATAAGGCAGAAGAGGTTCTAAAAAGGACACCCGAAATGTTGCCGAAACTTAGAGAAAAGAAGGTGGTGGATGCTGGCGCATATGGGTTTGTGCTTTTAATTAGAGGTATAATGGAGTATATTGAGGGTAAACGGGTGGAGACAGTTCACGAACTTCCCGCTAATTCTGCTAAAATAATAGAAGAGGAAAAAATAGAACATCGTTATTGCACTGAAGCGGTTGTTAAGGCAGATGGGCTTGACAAGAAGAAATTGGCCCTTCTTCTTGGTACACTCGGAAGCTCTCTTCTAATTGCGGGTGCAGGAGGGCTGTTTAAAATTCATATCCACACGAACTGGCCTCAAAAGGTTTTTGAAATTCTTAAGGAAAAGGGTACCGTCCTTAAGCAAAAAATAGATGATATGCTGGAAATGAATATTTTTGCCAGGAAGAAGAAGTTTGGCATAGTGGTTGACTCATCGGCAGATATTCCATTAGAAATTTCACAAGAATATGGGATACACATTATTCCCTTGCAAATCCTGATTGGTGATAAAACATTTATTGATGGCATCGATATCGATAGATCTCAGGTTCTCGAAAAATTAGTTTATGAGAAGGTTAAAATAACAACTTCTCAGCCTGATTATGGTACTATTGAGAAAACTATAAAGGAAGGTTTAAGTAAAAATCAAAACTTACTAGTAATTTCCTTAAGCTCGAAACTCTCCGGGACTTACAACTCGATAAGAATTGTCTCTTCTAAGTACCCTAATGTTACGCTCTTTGATAGTCGTTCACTTTCGCTCGGAATTACACTACTGGCACTGCGTGCTGCTGAAAAATTTCAGGATGGTTATGAAATTCAGGAGGTTATTGATCATCTTAGAAATATTCAGAGGAAATCTCTTTTTGTGTTAACGTTAGATACGGTGAAATATCTCATCCGTTCGGGGAGAGTTTCTAATTTAAAAGGTGGTCTAGCTGATTTTCTTGGAATTAAGCCTATAATTTCAATCTCGTCTGATGGCACCCTTGAAAACATTGGAAAAGCCTTGGGTATTAGGCATTCTCTTAGTAAAATCAAGAAAATCTTAAGACACAGGCTTAATCCATATCAGATTTATGATTTTGGCGTTGCTTTCTGTGGGGAGCAACCCCTGGTTGAGGAGCTCGAAACATTCATTAAGGCTAACTTCCGATACCGTAAAATAATAAAAAATGAAATCGGGCCATTACTTTCGGTTTACGCCGGTCCTGGGGCTTTTGGGGTAGTAGCTGTACCCGTTTACTAAATATAGAGTTTGTTCTTCTTGATATATTCTTCGACTAACTCTGGAACCATAAACTTTATGCTTTTTCCTTTTTTCACTCTTTCTCGAATTTCCGTAGAAGAAATGTCAATAAGCCTTTCATCTATAAAAACTACATTATTTGTTATATTTTTTGGAGGAGCATAGCCTGGACGCTTTAAAACGATTAATTTTACCAGTTCTAAGATTTCACCGTACTTGTACCACGTTTGAAATGAGTTGTATTGGTCCGATCCGATAATGAGGTGAAGCTCTGCTAAAGGAATTAATTCCTTTAGTTTGCAAAGGGAATGATAAGTGTAAGATGGGCTTATATTTTGTGCTTTTTCAATATCACTTGCTACAAAGTCTTTATGGTCTGTAATGGCGAGCCTTACCATATTGAATCTGTGCTCAAAACTTGTGTAAACTTTTTTGTGAGGGGGATGATAGTTAACTACAAAAAATATTTTATCCAGCTGTACATGTTCAATGACATCTTGCGCCAGAATAATGTGACCTATATGAATGGGGTCGAATGTTCCCCCAAAGACCCCTATTTTTTGCATTTTTTTGACATGAGTCTTTTGACTCTTTTTAATTCCCTTATGTCAAATGATTCCGGATTTTGGCTATTAGTTGTTAGTTCGCTGTAGATAAGTCTTGCGGAGTCACATTTTCCTTCCTCCACTTTTGCTTGAATTCTTAAAAGTTTGCCTGAATTTATA
>JBDRYG010000070.1:0-8385 GCA_039803305.1 Caldifarciminota bacterium | reverse complement strand
CCTGTTGAATGTGCTTTTCCAGTTTATTTGCAAGTTCTTGAATTTTTTTATTGTCCGTTTCTGGAACAATAGCAACGAATCTATTGGGAATGGTTGGAAGGTCAATGTTTGAGACCTCCGAATTTTCTATCGTTATTCCGAACTCCTTTTCAAGAAACCAATCCATCAATGGATGCTGGTAAAGCTCTGGATAAATAATGCAAGATGGTCCATATTCTCTTACTATTTCTTGCATTCCAACAAAGGTTAGATAAGAGAGAATGAAGCTACCCATGTAAAAATCTTGTGCCTTTCTTGCTTGTGAAATAAAAGATTGGACAGGGCCAAGGGAGAATAAAAAGAGTGAGTTGTTCTGAAGAAGTAGATTGTTTTCCTCATCCCAGTAAGCTGAGACTGCTGTTGCTATTTTTAAGTGTTCCCAGATAGAATGGTCAGGAACGCGTGTATCCGCAGGTAAGAGAGAAAGATACTTTACCCAGTCTTTTTCACTGTTACTTTCGAAGATTTTCTCTTGAAGGTTTCGCCAAAGGTAAAAAAACTTGTACCTAACATCTTCACCAGCAAGGGCTTCCCCAAGTTGATCAAAAACATTCTCGATGCTCTCGAAAATTTCCCTTTTAGTAAAAGCCGGAACGTCAATTTTTCCATCTGAAAGGGGGTGCCTGATTTCAGTCAGATCCTGCCTGACCTTTGGTGGGAGAAGGCTTCTTTCCATACAAGAAGCAATTTGGTCAGACCCTTTTGCATCCTCTGTACCTAGGACTCCCATCTTTTCTGCATAATTTTTTGCTCTCAGGATATGGGTAGGAATGTCAAAACATTTATCAACTGGGTCGTGTAAAAAGGCTTTGAGTTTTATGTCAAAGTTACTCATGGGCCTTTCCTCCCCATATTATGTAGTCTATGAATTTAGTTTGTTCATCTTTGGAATAAGTAGAGTAATTTTGGGGAGGGGCAAAATTAAGAAAAGTGATTAACGGGTAGTATTTGTCATCGTCTTTTATCACGGAAACGTAAACCGAAGAACTCATCCTAGGTTTCGCTAATCCCAGAGAAGGGTCTGAATATCTGTGAGAAGCTTCTCCTATTCTTATTAAGATGTCGTCTGATCTAATATAAGGTCTTGTTCCTAAGATTATTTCCTTTATCCATGGGTAATCTCCGCCATTTTTTTTATTTCTTATCACACGATTGCCTTGTAAATAGTCCGAGTTTCCAATTTCATATGAATTCTCCACATTATTCAAAAAATTCAATATACTTTCAGGGGTCAGCTTTATTTGAGGTTCGATAATCTGTAAACTTCCAAACCCCCTTCTTGCCCTCTTACCAAAACCCCCCAGGATAAAGGTCAAATATATTAAACTTTCGATCATTTTAAGATCTTTATCATCAATAAAAGCAAATTCCAGGCTAATTTCTTTATCCTCCTTTATAGCCTTTAACTCAAAAGCCTTGTTACACCGCGGATTTCTACAAATGGGACAATTGACTCTTTTATGATGGGGTAAAGGCTGATAATTAATGACATCCGAGTCACTTAAATGCGTACTTATCCTTATCCATAGTTTACTTTTCCCTTCATTTTCTCCTGTTCCGCCAAATATTTCGGCTTCTTTTTTCTTTAGTTTATCAATTTTACTTTCGGCTTTTATCGCTCTCCACCACCAGCGTATCATGCCCTTGAATTCCGATGGTCTGAGTTCAGGGGATTTCCCATCAGCCCCTGCCATAAACATTGGGGTAATTGTTTTGCACTTAAGACTTAAAGTATACATTCTGTCCTCCTATTTAAAGGAGTTTATAAATTTTTCTTTCTCGCATGCTCCTCTAAATTTGTTTAAATACAACAAGCTTTAAACACATAAAGAGTCAATAATATTTGCTTTTCATTTACCTTTTTTTCTTGGAATGTATTTTGGGTGGATGTCGTTAATTTGTGATACGAGGCCTTCCCAAGGTATCTAACTAAGGATTGAGATCTACATGGGGATAGGTTTTTCATGCTGAGATTATTTCGCATTTTTTTTAAAGATTTTCTCAGTCCGTGAGAATTTCTAAGTTTTAAAGAGCAGTCTTTTCGAATTTTTATTATTTTTTCTCTAAATTTTGGCAGTGATTCTCCAAAGTGCATGATTTTTGATTAAGTTCACAAATTTTTCATCAAAATTCAGTATTACAACTAAAAAACATTTCACATCCAACTTTCTCAAATTGAATCTTATGTTCCTAAGAGTCTAAACTTTAGTTTTTGTTTTGTCAAGTTGCAGATTTAGTTTGGTTTATTTGGCTTTCACTTACTTTTGGGGTATGCAAATAGATATGTATTTTACAAATTTTTCCTAAATATGGGGGGTTAACCTTCTTGATTCTGAGTTAAGTTTACCTTAGCTTACTTTTCTGCACATTTTCGGAGCGGTTTGGGGTAATTGGATTATTTGAATTTGCTAATGTTTGACTACCTGCGTGGATTTTACATAGGGTCATTTATTTAGTAAAAATAGTCATGGTTTTAAGGTTTATATTAAAGCTTTATGTTGCTGGTTTGGATTAACCTAGACCTTCGTTCTACGAATAGAATATCAAGAATAAGAATGTAAGTTGCATAATAAACCGTTAGTATACCAGAGTAAAACAGCAGAAATCTTTCGACGGAAGTCCTGTTTAGTAAAATGGTGGCTATCGTTATGGTGATAATTCCGGTTTGGAACAGAAAATCTATTTGGTTTTTCTTGAAAATCATGGGAACCAGTGTAAAGGGGATGGCTATGAATCTGGCGCAATAAAGGGGAGTTAAATACATAGTGTACTTTCCTGCGTCATACCATTTTTGCCCAAATACCAGGGTAAAAACTGGTATAGATAGAATAAAAATCAAAGTGAAGACAGGAAGCCCAATGTAAAGAAGCTTTTTTAGGGTTGATTTGAAAGTTAATTTTATAGTGGAATTGGCTTTTAGTTCTGATGCTGCATGCTGGTAGAAAACCTGGGAAACGGCGGTTCCAATGTACGAAAGGGGAAGTCCAAGGATCATCTGGGAAAGGTAAAATTGACCTAAGGTCGACTCTCCATAAAAAGCACCTAATGAGAATGTTGGTAAGCTGATAGGCAAGGGTGTTAATTAGTCCTGCAAGAACCGAAAAAGTGGGGAAGTTAGAATAGAGTTTAGCTAACTCCTTTATTTGTCTTAGTGATATGGATGCTAAAAGTCCTGTCTTTTTTATATTATCGAATAGTTTGGAGTTGGCAACAAATTGAGATGTGATCTGTCCAATAATTAGACCACCCGCGCCTGTTTTGAAAAATCCCAGAATAAGTTTGACTAAAGCATAACTTATTGATTTGTATATATTTGATTTAGCAATATCTCTGTAGAGCTTGAAGCGATTATTGGTGTAATTTAAAAGATTAAATAGGGCGATAAAAAAAGAGGTTAAGGGTATAAAATAAGCCCATATGCCCATGGACTCCATTTTCAATATCCTCAATAGGTGTGACTTGAAAAAGATAATTAGGAAAAGGCAAAAGAAAGAAAAAATTACATTTACGATAAAAGCTACTGCTGCAATATTGATAGCGTCATCGTCTTTTTCAGGAAGCATAACAGCCAGTTCATAACGTCCGTTGGCAATAACACTCAGGATAGTGGTTATTGAAACAAAAATAGCGAGTATGCCAAAATCCTGAGGAGAATAGAGCCGTGTCAAAGCAGGAGAAACGAGGATCGGAATTAACTGACTTACCGCTATACCACCGGATAGAATTGCGACATTTTTATTGAATTCGTCTCGGAGGAAGCGGAATTTAAAAGAATTAATCTTATTTCTCATCTTGTTTAAACTTTATTTAAATCGTTGATACTTAATATATTCTCTTAAATTCGTAAAATTAAAGAAGCAATGAGGCAATTGTGTCCTAAAGTGAATTGCCTTTAGCTACCAAAAATTGTCCGGTATCGGGGCACCTGGAGTTGCCCAATATTTATCTTGTTTTCAAAGTGTAAATGCCCGATTTTAAAAGTATTTTTGCGCTTTCATTCGTTTATGTTTTATTTTTAAAATTACGCCAATTTCTCTTCGGATTCCAGGGATTTTAATGTTTAAGTTTTTGTTCGTTTTTAATGTGCTCCTTTAAAATTAATAAAATGCAGGACTTTGTATGTTTGAAAAGGAAGTATTATGTTGATTGTAATAAATTTTCGGCTTTTAAGAATGCTCTTGAATTTTATAGGCCTGTGAATGTCCAGGGTTTAATAAAGAAAACTCTAACATTTCTTAGTTATCCTGTTTTCAAAACCTTAAGGGGGAAAGTTGAAAAAGGTGAGTTATTTAAAGAAATTGGGTGTGAATCTCTCATCGATCTTGAGCGTAAATTTGGAATTTTTAGCGGCGTGTATATCCCTCCCGGTAGTGGCAAAATTGTGGCGCAGGTATCCGATAGTAGCTATGAAATTAAAGGATACTTAAAGGTTGCTTATTCAAATTACGGCAAAGTAAATCTTGAAAACGAGGTCAATATTCTTGAATTTCTAAGGGGCAATAAGGTGTTCGAGTTTGCATACCCTGAAGTTCTTGATAAGTTTAAAATTGACGATCTTTTGATAGTTTATTTAAGTACCTATAAAGGTATAAAAAAGCCTTTTAGGGTTTCTTTCAAGGATGTTGTGATACTTGCAGAAAAAATATTTTCAGTGGAGAAGCGAAGGGAAAAGGTTGCAGAATTGAGCTTTATTGGAGACATGGCCAGGCGTATGGAAAAGTCAGGTTATAAGGACTTACTCAGCATTTTTTTTGAAAAAACCCTTGCTTATTTGGGTGAAATGGAAATAGAGACAGGGCTTACCCACGGTGATTTCAAGATCTGGAATGTTTTCTTTTTGCCAGATGGAAAGCCATACATAATCGACTGGGAATGGTCAAGACGCTTTGGCTTACCTATGTGGGATGTCTGGACATGGATAGTGCTCGGGAATTTATCAAAGGGAAAGGGGTTTGACATAAATGCAATTCCCTTTTTGGAAGGTGAGAGAGAAAAAATGTTGTTTTACCTTTATCTTATAAACCTCATTCTCGTACTTGAAGAAAATGGACACGAAGATATGTTGACGAAAAAAACAATAGAGAATTTGATAAGTGAGCTTGAAAAATGGAGAAAATCTCAAACTTTTTTTTAAAAATCAAGAATAATCCAGACTATAGAACCCTTGTAGAGAATTTTGCTTCACTCTCCCTCTTACAGATTGCAAATTATGTCTTTCCGATAATAACCTTTCCTTATCTTGTAAGGATTCTTGGGGTTGAAAGATTTGGCTTACTTTCATTTGCTCAGGCATTAATTGCTTATTTTACCCTGATCACTAATTATGGATTTTATCTTACTGGAATTCAGCAGGTCTCAGTGAAGAGGGATGACAAAGTTGAAGCGGGCCGGGTCTTTTCCCAAATAATGGGTGCAAAGGTATTTCTCATGGCTCAGTGCTTTGTGATCCTCACAATTTTAGTCTATTTTGTGCCCCGTTTTCGCTCCCAGTGGCTTTTATATTACATTGTCTTTGGTAGCGTAGTCGTTGAGGCCTTTACTCCATATTGGTTCTTTAGGGGAATAGAAAAAATGAAGTTCATCACGATACTCACCCTCATTTCTAAGATCCTATACACGGTTTCAATATTTGTTTTTGTCAAATCAGCCTCGGACTTCTTAAAGGTTCCACTCCTTAGTGTCATATCCACACTTTTAGTGGCTGTATTTGGTGTATGGCTTATCTATAAAAATCTTGGTTATAAGTTTGTATTACCAGGTTTCAAAGAAATCTGTTTCCAGTTAAAGGACGGGTTAAGCATTTTTTTATCCCAGGTTGCAATTAATTTGTATACAACTTCAAATACCGTCATTTTAGGTTTTTTGACCTCTGATCTTTATGTGGGGTATTACACCGCTGCTCAAAAACTTGTGATGATAGTCCTTGGGTTTATAGGGCTTGTTCAGCAAACTGTTTATCCATATGCCAATAGGCTTGTGGCTCAAAGTAGGGAAAATGCTATGAGATTTTTTAGAAAACTAACGGTGGGAATGTTTGTGGTAGGGCTTTCTTTAAGCCTATTCTTATTCATTTCCGCGCCTGTTCTTGTAAGAGTCATATTAGGAGATAAGTATCTTGCTTCAATCTCGGTTGTTAGAATTCTATCATTTTTCCCCTTGATCGTGGGACTTAGCAATGTATTTGGCATTCTAATAATGCTTCCATATGGATACAAAAAAGAGTTCATGATTATCCTTTGGGGTGCGAGTGTAATAAATATCGTTCTGGCGTTTATTTTGGTCCCATTCCTTAAACACAAAGGCACGGCTCTGAGTGCGCTTATCACAGAGGTATATGTTACATTGGCTGTGTTCTTGTTTTTGCAAAGAAAAGATATTAAAATATTTTGTATCAGGGGCTTAAGTAAATCAAAATATGACTTCTCGGGAAGATTTTGACTTTATTATAGTGGGTGCAGGCCTTGCTGGCTCTGTAATGGCTGAGCGTATTGCAAATGTATTAAATAAGAAAGTTCTCATAATAGAACAGAGAAACCACATAGGGGGTAACTGTTTCGATTACAAGAGTAAAGAGGGGATAATCATTCACAAATATGGGCCACATATATTTCATACTGATTTTGATGAGGTTTTTAGGTATCTTTCAAACTTTACAGAGTGGTGCACTTACGAACACAGGGTTTTAGCTTATGTGGATGGTAAAAAAATTCCTGTGCCTTTCAATTTTACCTCAATGGAAATGTTATTATCTTCAGATATGGCAGTTAGGCTTAAAGAGAAACTCATATCAAAATTCGGTGAAGATAGTAGAGTACCGATCATAAGGCTTTTGGAGGATAATGATGAGGATCTAAAGCTATTAGGGGATTTTATTTATAAAAAAATTTTTTTAAATTACTCTCTAAAGCAGTGGGGGAAAAAGCCTGAAGAAATTGACCAAAGGGTCATTTCAAGGGTACCGATTGTGGTGGGTAGGGATGATAGATATTTTGGAGATAAATATCAAGCCATGCCAAAAGAAGGTTATACCATAATTTTTCAAAGGATGTTGTCTAATCCTAACATTAAAATAATGCTAAACACGAATTTCAAAAATATCTTACATGTTGATAAGGTAAGCAAAAGGATTTATTTCCTTTCCGAAGAATTTAAGGGAAAACTGATATACACCGCGAGGTTAGATGAACTTTTTGATTATGCTTTCGGCGTTTTACCCTACAGGAGTTTGAATTTTGAAGTTTTAAATTTAGATAAACCGTACTTTCAAGAAGTTGCAGTAGTTAACTATCCAAATGAGTTTGATTATACCAGAATAACTGAGTATAAGCACCTGCACCCGGTTGAAACGCAGTGCACTACAATAGTTTATGAATATCCTGAAGAATATACTGTTGGTAAGATTCCTTATTATCCGATGTTTACAAGGGAGGCTCAGGAGAAATATAGTAAGTATCTTGAACTTGCATCGAATTTTGAGAATCTTATACTCCTTGGAAGACTCGCAGAATACAAGTATTACGATATGGATGATGTCGTAAAGAGAGCTTTAGAAGTTTTTGAGGAGGTATGCGGATGACCAAGGACAGCGGTTCTGTTTGTGCAATCGTGGTGACATACAATAGAAAAAATCTGCTAATTGAGTGTCTTGAGGCGCTGAGGCGTCAAACGCGTCCGTTGGATGGAATATATGTTATTGACAATGCTTCTACAGATGATACTCCAGCGTATTTGATGGAAAAAGGGTATATTGCTGAAATACCACCCAGTGTTTTACTTGAGCCTTATGAAAGGGAATACCTTTTAGGAAACTATGTCAATGGTGGGAGCATAAGGTTTCATTATGTCAGGTTGCCTGAAAATACTGGGGGTGCGGGAGGATTTCACGAAGGTATGAAAAGGGCATATGAGAAAGGCTACGATTGGATGTGGCTAATGGATGATGATGCAGAGGCGAAAGAGGATGCATTGGAAAAATTGTTATTAGCCATTAAAGCGCATAATTCACTTGCTGGTGGTTCGCGCGTAGTCAACGAGGATGGTGCAACTATTTACCATCATAGAGGAGTTTTTAGCAAAGATTGTAGTAAGACCTCTTTAATTATACCGATTACTGAAAGTAATTCAAATACACAATTTGTTGAGTTTTGTAGTTTTGTAGGGTTTTTAGTAAACAGAGAAGTAGTTAGAAGATTTGGCTTGCCAGATAAAAGATTTTTTATTTTTCATGATGATTTGGAATACTCTTTAAGAATTAAGGATTCAGGCAAGATCTTATATGTTAAAGATAGTGTAATTGTCCACAGGGTTAGTTATTGTTATAGTCATTTTAAAAAAATTCATTTTTTA
>JBDRYG010000069.1:0-8445 GCA_039803305.1 Caldifarciminota bacterium | reverse complement strand
TAATGACCTCAAAAAGAGAGGCTTTTCACAGGATTCAATAGAGAAGATTATAAAGAAAATTGAAAGCAAATATAAAGAAGTCAGGATTAAAGCACCTGAAGTTACCCTTATAACTTTAGATGGTAAGCAGGTTAAACTTTCTGATTATAAGGGAAAAGTTGT
The DNA here is from genome assembly GCA_039803305.1 of Caldifarciminota bacterium. Lineage (GTDB taxonomy): Bacteria > Hydrothermota > Hydrothermia > UBA1063 > UBA1063 > UBA1063. The sequence continues at coordinate 8,283 of JBDRYG010000069.1, read as the reverse complement.
AGTTCTTAACTTCTGGGCGACCTGGTGCGGTCCTTGCAGAAGAGAAATTCCTGACTTAAATAAACTTGTGGATGAATACATAGAAAACAAGGATATAGTATTTGTCGCTATTACAAATGACAAGAGGGAGAGAGTGTTAAACTTCCTTGGGACGAATGAATTTAAATACATGATAACTTTTGACCCTGGCAATGCATACGAAAAGTACAATGTAATGGCTGTTCCCACTCATGTGATTATCGGCAAGGATGGGTATATTCATGCTCGGATCGTTGGCTCTTTACCCCAAATGGATCAAATCTTGAAAGAAAAGATTGAGAGCGCAGTAAAGTAGAAATAGAGATACCCTTAACCAAACGGGCGCATTAGTGCTATTTTGATTATTTACCTTTTCTGTAAACCTGTATGAAGTACTCTATGGATCTATCGTAAGTTCTCTCGGCTTCTGGTGGGAAATAACAGGCTGGAAGTTCCCCGTGAGCCCTGTGGTAAGCAATGCAATCACAGCAAATTCCTTTCCTTGAACAAACCGGATAAGAGCAAGTGCATCTTTGGTTCAGATTAAACTCTTTTTTGCATTCCATTTCTCCCCCTTTTTTCAATTTTAAGAATTGGATTTTGAACACTCAAACTGCCTGCTTCTTTAACGTTTAAATCCCTTTATAATTCTCCAATGCAATATTTGGCAGTGATAGCATACTTAGTAGGTGGTTTACTTCTTGGGCTAATACTGGATTTTTATGTTTTAAGGAAACTCTGGATCTTTTTTAAAAACAGAAACCGAAGGGCACCCGAAATAATCCTTAGAAATACTCGATACTGGCTATTATTCTGGATACTACTCTTTACAGTAATTCTGGCACTACCTCTATTAAAGTTCTCTAAAACCACTGAGATTGCCTTCAGAAAATCCTTTACTGCTGTATTCATAGTGACTTTTACCTTTGTGTTATCAAAGTTCATTGCTCAACTTGTGGACCTCTCTCTGGAGAGGGCGAAGGGGGTTATCTCATCAACCTCGCTAATTTCTAACCTTACAAGAATTCTGATTTTTACAGTTGGATTTCTTGTTCTTCTTCAATTTTTTGGTATATCTATTACCCCTTTATTAGCAGGGTTAGGTGTAGGTGGGCTTGCTGTAGCTCTTGGGCTTCAGGATACCCTATCGAACCTTTTTGCAGGTCTTTACATAGTTATTTCTGGGAAAATAAGAGTCGGGGACTATATAAGGCTTGAGTCGGGTGAGTCGGGCTATGTTTGCGACATTACATGGAGAAACGTGCTTATAAGAAATGTGGAAAATAGTATCATTATTGTACCTAATGTAAAACTTGCCAGCTCTATAGTGCAAAACTACTTCCTTCCCGATACTACCACTGATGTTGTTATTCCCATAAACTTGAGTTATGATAACGATTTTATAAAGGTTGAGAGGATATTTTATGAGGTAGCAAGAGAGTTTCAAAAATCCTTCGATGCAGCAGATAAAGGATTTGATCCTCTTATAAGGTTTACTGAAACTACCCCGATGGGCGTAAAAGTTAACATCACCTTGAGATGCCTTGATTTTAAAGAATCCTGGAGAATGAAGCACGAATTCTATAAAAGCCTTCTCGAGAAAGTTAGAGAAGAGGGGATAAAGGTTTTTGTGTATTTTGATGATTTCCATAAGAACCTTCAGTGAACTGGCAAAACTTCCGCAATTTAGTTATATTTACCGTTGGTCACAGCAATATGGGTATCGATGAATTCCTGCAGTTACTAAGAGAAAATCAAATATCTACTCTCGTAGATGTTCGGAGATTTCCTAAGAGCAAATTCCACCATTTTAACCAAAATGAGCTCAAGTCGCACCTCGAAAAGCACGGGATTTCCTATGTGTTTCTTGGGGACCTACTTGGGGGATTCAGGAAAGGAGGGTATGAGGCATACATGGCGAGTGATGATTTCAAGGAGGGTATAAGAGTGCTCACAGATTTATGCGGGAACAATGTATGTGCGATAATGTGCGCAGAAAAACTCTATTTCAGGTGTCATAGACGTTTCATCGCCAGATATCTTGAAATGCTCGGATGGAAGGTTATTCATATTTAGTTTGAATGTTTGTGTCCTGTTGGATTGTCTCGGCTAAGGTCCTTTTTTCTTTGTGGTAGCATATTGTAGTTTTTGGCCAAAGAATGCATAAAATCCTCGTAAGTATATTTTTACTTTTTGTAAATTTGCTTAAGTAGACCACAATGAAAGCCTTTTCATTTGTATTGTAAATTTCCGTTGTGAAAAGCGAATTCAAGGGTCACTGTTTCGGTTTTGACATTATAAGGCTTTTGCTTTACTCTAAATAAACTATGCTGGGATTAATTTATGTATTTTTAATATCTTATCCAATAGCATTCAACGGTTATTTTGAGGGGGAGTATGTAGCTCAAAAATCCAGACTGCCCGTGAGATGGGATATGTGGAATCCTAAAAATTATTTTGAGATGAAGTTTTCTATAAACCCATCTCCGGGGGTTACAGGTTTTTTCTCCCTCTCTGCTCTTTCTAATTCAAATGCTATGCGGTTTTTTATGAACCAGGGGCATTTGACTTACAGGACATCTAATACTGAAGTTACAATTTTCTCAAGAGAAGACAGATTCTGGATCTCGAGTCCGCTTTTATTTCTGGTGAATACCGACAGAGTTAAGGACGATGCATATGGTCCCAAAGCAGAGGGTTTGAGATTTGATGTATGGGAGTGGAAGGGCTTTTACGGAACACTGATAGCATCAAAGTTCAGAACATGGGATGGTGAAGCGTATTTGGGGTCTTTAGCCAGGAAATTCGGTGAAAAATTTGAAATCGGGACCATTTATCTTAAAAAGGACTGGAGGGGAACTGTCATAACACCGTCCTTTAACCAGGTAATCTCCTTTAATGGCAGACTTCATATTAAAGGTCCTTTGAGTATGAGGTTTGAAATAGCAAATAGTGTGCATCCCTCCCAGGCCACGACCAAAAGAAGTGATGACTATGCATATGAAGTTGAGTTCAGAAGGATACGCCTTAAAGATCTTTCTATAGCCTGGAGCATTTTCAATTACGGCTACGATTTTATAGACGAGTTTTCCAACAAGTTTAACATGAATTTTGACAGGGAATTTGACCGTCGTGGAGTCTACGGGGAGTTTATTTATCTTATGCCATATAAAGCTGTAAATCTAATTTACAAGACGAAGTACTGGAGGTCACGTTTTGATGAGACAAAACCGGGAATGCCACTTCCATATGAGTACAGCAAATGGTGGAACTATGGTGAACTCTATGTGGAGTACTACGGTGGCGTTTCCTCAAAGTTTTTTATTGAGTCTACCAGGGATACTGCAGAAACATGGAATCATCTGTTTTTCGAGATTGGCGGAGAAAATAATTTAATGAAGTTGAGGCTTCAGTACAAACTCATGGATCTTGGCATTAACCGCCATGGACAGACTGTTTTCTACTCTATAGGAGAGAGGAACTTAATCGGTGCAGAGGTAAGGGTGAACCTGACTCAGAATCTTTTCTTTTACTCAAGGGCTTGTGTAGGGATGGGCACAGGAAGATCATGGGAGAGTTTATTCATGCAGCTTGGATATCGTGGAATTAAGAATACGGAGATCTTCCTGGAATACGGTGAGCCGGGACACACCGATGGGGATCTTGTTAATGACTGGGATTTCTCAAATAACCCCTATCTCAGAACCGACGATAAGGTTAAATTACTGGTAAAGTATTGGTTCTGAAAGGAGTGGGCATATGTTTAAAATGTTTGCATTTTTGTTTTTGATACAGGCAGTAAAATCAACGCCTCAGGGGGTGAGATTTGAATATTATAACCCCCAGGCAAAGAGTGTGTACCTTGCTGGCGACTTCAACAACTGGTCTACCACATCCCATCCGATGAGGAAAGAAGAAGACGGAACCTTCTGGATAGTTTTGAAACTTGCCCCAGGTAAATATGAATATAAATTCATTGTAGACGGGCAATGGACTGCTGATCCTGATAATCCTATAACTGTTGGCGTTTATGGAAATTCACTTGTAAGAATTGGTGAAAACTATACAGTACTGGTTGCGGAGATGCCAACAAATACACCTGTGAGTTCTATTGTGAATTTTAACCTGGATGCAAGGGGCTATCTAAAGTTTGACAGGGATTCCGTTGAAGGTGGGAAACTAAAGTATAGGACCTTTGATTACATGCAAGATTTGAAACTTGATGTTGACGCTAATCTGGAGGAAAAGGCGAATTTATGGGCGAGAATTCGATACAATACAAAAGCGTACAGAGATCCATCCACCCAGCTTATTCCCCTTAGATTTGAGAGGGGGATGTTCACCCTTCATGGGTCGGGGTTCAAGTTCTATGCTTTTTATAATCGTGATAGAATCAGGGGAAAGGACCCATTTAAACTCGTTTCTGAAGTGGGAGAGTTCAGAAGAGATTTCGGACAGGATGAACAAGGATTTATGTTATCCCTGGATAAATTTCTGCTCCTTGACGATGTTCAGATCTTATATTCTAACCATATTTTGAATGACCGCGATCTTATTTATGCAGATTTTGGTAAGAGTTTCAAAAACTTAAGATGGGGATTTGTTTTGAGAAACCAAAAAGGTTTAAATAGACTGTACAGAATTCCATCTCCTGATAGCCTGAGAGAAGTGGTTGACACCACAAGCAAGCTGATTTACTTTAACACCTACGAAAACGAAAATTACTATGGGAGCTATTTAATCCGAAAGGGCAGAATACTGGGGATAACTCTTGGAGGGCTTCTGGGTGACAGGATACTTAAAGCGGGTGAAAGGTATGTGGGCGATAATACCCTCCCAATTTCAAGAAGCTGGAAAAAAGGAAGGGTTCTTAAAGGTTTAATTAGTGTAGAGGGTTTTTCGGGAAAATGGGTTAACAGTTTTAAGTTTGATTACGAGAAGCATTTGTATGATAGTCTCTTCATTCCCAGTGGTAGCAGAGTATTTACATACTACCGAGGACATATTGGCACTCACTACAATGGTTATTTTGGGCTCAAGTTTGGCTATACTTTACTTAAAACCGATTCACTAATGAAGTGGGAATATCTTTTTGAAGATCTGGAAAATCAGAGATTAACTTACGGCGAATTCCCATTTATTGGCTATAGCCATTACTTTAATTTTAGTCCGTTTGTCAACTTTGTAGTCAAGGGAATTTCTATTAGGTACGAAGGTAATCTATACACATATGCTCTGAACCAAAAACCGATGACCCTTGAAAATCTACTTAGAATCAGGTTTAGAATCTTCAAACCTGTGTTTACTTATGAATTAAGAACTTACACAGCAAAAAGCAGTTTTATCAATGTAAACAACACTTTTGTGGACCACTACGCTGAACTTTCCTATCCAATTGGGAAAAATGCTCAACTTTCGATAAATTACGGTTTGAATCCCTGGAACTTAGAAGACGAATATTTCGCAAGACGCGAATATTTAATTGAACAAGGTGTCGATTATACCCTTTTAAGGAACAATTTCCTTGGACTTGGAAATTTTATAACCCTTGCTGAAGATGCGCTTTCCAAGGAGAGGGGGATTCAAATATGGCTAAAAATAGCATTTTAATACTCCTTGTTTTCATGTCTGGTTGCATTGTTTTGCAGCAAATTAAGCCACGTGTTCCTGCACCATACAAAACCTCGGAAGGCGTTGTTTTTCAATTCTATTCACCTTCGGCTCAATATGTCAACCTTGCGGGAGATTTTAACAGGTGGTGTGGAACCCAGGATGGTCCTTTTAATCCTAATCTTGGCAGAATGTATGATGATGGCACAAATGGTGATAAAAAAGCAGGAGATGGCATATGGACTATTGTTTTACCATTGAAGCCGGGGACCTATCAGTACAAATATGTAGTTAATGGTTCTTCATGGTATCTCGACCCATCTAATCCCGAGACGGTACAGTCGGGTCCCTATACAAACTCCCTTTTGAGGGTTGAATGACCGGAAAACAAATCGTAAAAATCCTTGCCCTTACTGCCATAATTCTTCAAATAGTTCTTCTAATTTACTCGCTCCTTTATATTAAAGGTAATGGAAGTGACGAGACTTTCATCGTATTTTTGAGAATATCTCTTCTTGTTGGAAGTGGCATGATGGTTATTTTAACCAGGTATTTTTTGAGGCTCAGCTCATTCTTGAAAAGTTCAAGGGGCATTATCCTTGTTCAAGTTATAAGCATCCTACCCGCTATTATTATTCCAGCGGGGGGATTTATTTTTGCCTTTTGGGTAAAGGATGGGGGAGAGTATTTGCTTTTCTTTTTCATCGGGCTATACCATCTTGTAAGGTATTATAGCCCGATTATAAATATGGGAGGAGCAATATGAAAAAATTTATTCCTGTTGCCATATTTTTGTTTTTAATCGCCTGTGCGAAAGAGGAGGGAGAACCGACTGTCAACCCTCCTGGCCAGATTTACAGAACCCAGTATAATTCCATGCAGGTTGTGGGCGATTTCCAGGGCTGGAATTTAAATGATTTTGATAACACGAAAATGAATCTCGTAGGCGATTATAAGTGGGAAAGGCTCGTTCGCTTTAATGCCCCTCAGGACAGCATAAGATTTAAATTTGTTGCCAATAGGGACTGGAATTACGCTTTCGGAACACCGGGGGCGGATACGGGGCTTGCAGGCTTTGCAGAACCTAACTGTAATGGGTTTGGGGATCACATTACTGCTGGACCGATAACAAAGGCTGGCTACTGGAAGTTTGAGTTTAATGAGAAAACTCTTTATTATAGAATTTCACTGGTAAGTACCCCTCAGGGAAAGATTTATGGATGGGTAAGATTTGAAGATGTTCAACTTCCTCCTTTCCCCATTGCTAATGTAGATTTGTTTGTTGATACAGTCAGGGTAAGAACTACCACGGATACCCTTGGCTATTACGAGTTTACCAATGTAGATGATGGCACTTACAAACTTCGTTTCACAGCCAGTGGTTATGGTCCTGAATCTACTTTTGTTACCGTGTCCAATTGGGCTGCGGTTAGAGCAGATACGGTAACTTTAAAGAAGGCAGTATCAATCATAATCGATGGTGACCTTTCCGATTGGCCCGTGGGTCCAGCAGTTCAGGATACAATCGGGGACAGCCCCTGGGGTGAGGATGGTGACCTAGGTGCTTTATATGTTACACATGATCGACAAAACCTTTACCTTGGTGCAATTTTCTCGTACGGAGGGACCTATGGTAATGGAAACCCGATTATCTTCTATATAAATGTGAATAATAGTGACCCAACTGATGGCGCTACCAGAGTTGATAGCCTCGACTGGAATCCCAAGAAGTTCACATTCCCCGATTCTACACCTGTGGAATTTATACTTTACAAGGCGCCGAGACCTGAAGGAGTGGCTCCTGAATTAAGGCATGTTCTTTCCACAAGACTAACCGAACAAGTTTCTTCTTCAGATTATGAAGCTCAGGTAATGCAGATTTCCGGCAAGAAACATTCGATAGAAGCAAGGATACCACTAAGAGTGCTTTATGGTGATAACATTCCAGCGGGGGCGAAGGTCAGAGTAGTAGTAGTTATTACCGGCGATGGTAACTGGAATGGACCCGAAAGTCTCCCCGAAAATCCAGGGATGACGGGTACAGGGACCCTTACTCTCCTCCAAAATATGTATATTGAGCAGATTAGTACAAAAGCCAGATAAAATAGAAGTAAAAAGCATTTAACTCGCTGAAATAACAGTCAAGATTTAGAATGACACAAGATATTAAATTTTTAATTGATCTTTTGCAGATCCTCGAAAGGGATGAGAGGTTACTAAAGGCACCTGTCAAGGTCTTGAAAAAGAAAACTTCAGATCCTTTTAGGATCCTTGTGGGTTCTGTAATAAGTACAAGAACCAAGGACGAAGTTACGGCACAGGCTGTAGAGAGGTTATTTAAAAGAATAAGTGGACCTGAAGACCTTTTGAAAATGAGTGACGAGGAGATATCTAAAATTATTTACCCTTGCGGATTTTACAGGAATAAGTCTAAAATATTGAAGAAATTAGCAGAAGCTCTTGTAAGCCATTATGGAGGAAAAGTTCCTGATAACAGGGAAGATCTTCTAAGGCTCCCAGGTGTAGGGAGAAAGGTCGCTAATATAGTACTATCCAGGGCTTACGGAAAGAAAGCAATCGCCGTGGATACACACGTCCACAGAATTTCAAATCGTCTTGGAATTGTGAATACTAAAACTCCTGAGGAGACAGAGA
>JBDRYG010000068.1:0-8523 GCA_039803305.1 Caldifarciminota bacterium | reverse complement strand
TTCAGGATGGGTGTTGCAGCAGACCTTGTGGATGTAGGTCAGCATAAACTCGTTTCTGCCCTTGATGTGATGCATCCCAGTGACGGATCTGAAAAGGTGATGCTCGGTTTTGAGTATGCCTTTGATAGAATGATTTTCCTGAGAGGTGGCTATAGGCTTGACCCAGACAGGACATACGATGAGTGGGAAAGCAATAACTATACTTTTGGACTTGCGGGAGGAATCGGGCTGAAGCTTGGCTTCGGGCTTTCAAAGATAGGCTTGGACTACGCCATCATGGATAACGGAAGGCTCGGGTTAAACCACTTCATCACCCTTACCTACTCCTTCTAAAAACGTGAGAATATTTACTAAAGGGGCAGGATTTCATATCCTGCCCCTTATTTTTTTATTTTTCAATTTCTTGCATTCTTCGCCCTTTAAATGGACCGTTGCCTTTTACATGGCAGGAGATAATAATCTTGCGGCTGCTCTGGACGAAGACCTTGAGGAAATCAGACTTGCCCGAATAAATCCGGACATAAACATTGTTATATTAGCAGACCGAGGTCCTCTTTCCCTTGTACCAGGAACATACATTTACATAAAGAGAGATACTTTTTTGCTGGAGACTGTAAATCTTGGCAATCTCGATTCAGGTTCGCCTTCAACCCTTGCGTTTTTCATCCGTTATGTGTTAAGCAACTATCCTTCTGACAGGTTTGGGCTTGTTTTTTGGGGACATGGAACGGGATGGACAAAAGAAATTTCAGTGTTCAGAAGTTTAGCCTATGATGCAACATCTGGAAATAGCCTGGAAATATCAAGCGGGGCTTTTAGGGCGTCCATCCCTGATAGCATTTTTGATTTTATTGTATTTGATGCCTGTTTAATGGGAAGTATTGAGGTGCTCTGGGAACTGGAGGGTAAAGCAAGGTATGCCCTTGCGTCTCCCGCCCTTGTTCCCTCCTCAGGGCTTAATTATGGTAGTTTTTTAAGTAATTTAAGTGAATTTTCTTCTTGCACTCTTAATTTTCTCTCAAAGACCTGTGATGATTTTTGCCGAGAATATGAAAATCAAGGTCGCAGCGTAATTATCTCCCTTTATGATCTTTCTAAGATTCCTGATGCAAGAAGAGGGATAACTTTACTGGTAGAAAGGAGCTATACGGAAAATGATGAAACAATTAAGAAATGCAGGATAAGTAGCATCACATACAATATGTTTAGTCCTGATGTGTGGGATACGATGGCAAATTTAGCGGATCTTGGTGACTTCGCAGTTTTATTTGGAAATTCAGAGTTACCTATTGTAGCCTATTCCAGGGGCACTGGAATTTTCAGAAATCACATAGGTGTTTCAGTTTTTTTTCCCCTTTCTTTCACCGTAGTAAAGAACAATTTTTCGAGATATGGCAGGCTTAGATTTCAACGGGACACAAAGTTTCTCGATGTTATACTAAACGGTTTGAAAAAAGACCTTTATTTTGAGGAAGATACGGTAAGGACAGACATTACTAAAAGTAGAGAATTTCTTCTTGTAAGATTTGATCCCATTTTAAAAGCATCAAACTGGCTTTTGGAACTCGTAATCAGTGGAAGGAAAGCTGACAAAGTTTTCTCAAGATATTCAGTCTTGCCGATTTTTAAACTGAAATTACCCCCTGATACATACGAGGTAGGTCTTTTTATATGTGATTCTCGGGGAATAAGAATTGCAGAAGTTCCAATAAAACCGGATGAAATAGTTCTTAATGAAACAGAAACAAAGTATTACGAAAACATTGTGACTTATAATGAACTGGGACCGAACTCTTTTGATGTTCTGGGGCGAAAAAGTAATAAAAGTGAAAAAGGGTATCTTTTCAAAGAAAACAAAAGGTATCTTGTGTATTAATGGACATTCCATGCTCAAACTTAGCCATCTCCAAGAAGTTACAAAGCACTTGACAAGCCACGGTTACCATATTATAATTTTTTTACCTAACAGGAGGTGTTAAATGTTAAATATAGTGCTGTCTGTGTTAATGTTGACAGGGCTTCCAAAAGTAAAGGCCCTGTTAGAAAATACAGGACCATATGAAGAGCCTGGTAAGATAAATGAAAATACGCCGAATGTTCGAGTTCTCTCCGAGGGATATCCAGGAGGCACTAACGGTTCTTGGAGGGTGTCTGTTCTGCAAGGGGAAGGACACAACAACATTGCTGTTATAAATGATACTATTGTAGTAGTTGCCTTTTCAAAAGCTACTACTGATGCGACTTACTATATGCAGGGTCTAACATTGTATTACTCTTTAGATGGAGGGCAAACTTTCACCGGGCAGTATGATATTGATGTAACTCCTACCACGAGGACCTATCCGGATACTTATTACGATAGGCTTACTGGAAATCTCTGGGTTGTTAGTCAAATTTATCCCGTTGGTGGTACTGCTGCGAGAAAAATTTTAGTGGTTAAAGATGAAAACGTTCCTGAATTTGGTGGTGGAATGACCACACCATATTACTTCGACGTAAACATGTTTGGTCCATCCATAGTGGCAAAGGGTGACACCGTTGTTTGGATTGCTTCTAGTGATACAACTGGAAATTTTGAAGGTTTTCGTTCTTTCGATGGTGGTGAGACATGGGAACCTATAACTTGTGCAATTGATCAGAGTACGTATCAACCTGACCTTCTTCTCGTAGGTGAGAATACCCTTGTTATTGCAGCAATCAATTACACAGGGAACACTATGGATTATCCTTATTTCTGGGTATCTTACGACTGGGGTGAAACTTGGAATGGACCCGATTCGATACTCCCAACACCTTACACAGAGTATAACTTTACATCCTGGTGGTATGATGCCTCCACAATAGCCTGGAATAACAAAGTTTATTGGTTTGGGAATTATGGTGAGGCTGGCTATGAGGGCGGAATGTTGTGGTTATTTACCTATGACCCCTTCCAGAGAACCATTGAAGAGAGTCTTGTTCATGGAACGGCTATACCAATAATTGATACTTTAACTGGTGATACGACTGGTTGGGGAACTGGACTTCCCTATTCCGTTATTCCTTGTGCTGCAAAGACCTTAGACGAAAGGTATTTAATGGTGTTTTATCTGGATGTCCTTGAGGAAGGTGGATACGGCATCAAATTCAGATATACTGAGGATGGTGTAAACTGGACGGATCCCGTCGAGGCATTTCCAGCAGGAGAAGATTATAACAGCAGGTTTGAAATTCAGCCACATGTTCCAGTGCTCTACACTGACGAAGCTGTAACATTCAGGTATTACTTCCTTGGTGGATACAGTGGGAATAATTACATAAACTTGCTCTGGCTACCTGGAACACAGACAGTCGGTATTCGCGAAAAGAGACCGTCGGAAATGTTTGTAGTGAGACCTACAGTAATAACAGGAAATATGAAAATCGAGTTTGCACTCAGCAAGAATTCTAATGTTGAGGTCCAAGTCTACAACGCTGCTGGTCAGAAAGTAGCTGATCTCTACAAGGGAACACTCAATGCCGGCAGCCACAGGCTTACCTTTGATGCCAACTTCGGCAAAGGTATCTACTTTGTCACTGTGACGGTGGATGGGAAGTCCACGTCCAGAAAGATACTGGTGAAGTAAGGTATACCGAAGCCGGAAGGTTCGGGGGACCCCGCAGGGGTCCCCCAAATTTTTTTTACGGAAGCGGGATTTTATAATTAAAGCATGAGTCTTATTGCTATAATTTTTTTTATTACCTATGTACTCATAATAATTTTCCGTAAGTTACAGCTTCCTATTGCCCTGGCATCGGTTTTTCTAATCGCTGTTACGGGTCTTGTTCCAGCTCAAAAACTTCCGGGCTTTGTTAACTACAATGTTATTGCCATTTTTATAGCTACGAGTGTAATAACTGCGTTGCTTTATGAGGTTGGCTTTATTGACTGGATTGCTACGAGCACTATCAATATTGTTGCCAGAAGGGTGAAAAATGAATTTCAATTGAGACTCGTTGTAATGCTCACTTTGGTAATTTTAGCCGGTTTAATATCAAGTTTTATGGAAAATGTTGCAACTATTATGCTTTTGTACCCAATAGGGCTTGAGGTTGCAAGGAAACTGGATATTGATCCACCGTCCCTTCTCATAGGTATGTCCGTCGCCACAAATCTTGAAGGTTCAGCGCTACTTATTGGAGACTCACCTTCTATTATTACTGCCATGTTTATGAAGATGGATTTTATAGACTTTTTCTTTTTAAAGGCAGAACGCAATAAGCCTTCGCTTTTCTTTGCAGTTCAAATTGGCCTTATTCTCGGGGTTTTCGTTATTTACTGGATTTTCAGAAGGAATTTGAAAAAGGTTGGTTTTAGCAAAAAAGAGAACATAACCTTTGAAGTAAAGAGGATAGAGTCTTACTTCCCTCTCATCATATTCGGACTTTATGTTGTTTCTCTTATTATAGGCTCATTTCTCCCTGAGAAACCCGAGAATTATATAGTTTTTATTGGTGGATTTTTTGCGTTTTTTGCTCTGAGTTGGACTTTTTTGTATTTCAATAAAAATAGGGAAAAAGAGGTGGATTTCTTAAAGCATGTAGATTTTCACACTTTGTTTTTCCTGATAGCTATATTTATGCTGGTGGGGTCGTTGAGTTATAGTGGGTTTATAGATTCCGTAGCCCGATTTTTCATCAGAATGACGGAAAAGTTTAGAACAAACCCGGTTTTTGCGGGTTATTTTTTGATTGTCCTTGTGTCTATGATAATTTCTGCTTTTGTGGATAACATCCCCTATACAATGGCAATGCTTCCTGTGGCGCGTAGCATGGCGGAGTCTTTAGGCGCAAGTCCGTACCTTTTTACCTTTGGTCTACTTCTGGGAACGACTATAGGAGGAAATATAACCCCGATCGGTTCGCTATCTAATGTGACGATACTCGGGGTCTTAAGGAGAAATGGTTATAGACATGACTTTTGGACATTCGCAAGGATTGGTCTTCCATTTACTTTGATAGCCCTTTTGGGAAGCGCTGGATTCATTTACTTTTTATACCATTAAGTTCACTTTTTTAAGTGGGGTCCTTTGGCAGGACCCCGCTAAGATATTTTTTTAGCTATTCTTTTTTATGACAATCTCATCACCTTCGGTATCAACGGTTACGGTGTCATTCTCACTTATTTCACCTCTTAAGATCATGGACGAGAGCTTGTTCTCAATTTCTTTCTGTATTAATCTCTTGAGCGGTCTTGCGCCCATGGTTGTATCAAAGCCTTTCCTGGCTATTAGCTCTTTAGCTTTTTCGCTCAGGTTAAGCTTAATCTTCCTTTCTCTTAGCCTGTTTTTCAGATTTTCAAATAAGATGTCAACGATGTTCAAAATTTGATCCCATTTAAGGGGGTGGAATACCAATACTTCGTCAATTCTGTTAAGGAATTCTGGCCTGAAGGTTCTTTTCGCAGTTTCAAGCACAAGGTCCTTAGCTTTATGGAACTCTTCTTCAAATTGCTTCTCAATCTGGTCTCTTTCCCTTGTGAGCCTTTCCATTTCTTCCCTAAAGTATTTGTCATCAATTTCGCCTTTGTCTCTCTTCACTACAAGTTCGTTAATTCTCTCATTAATTTTTTGGAACATCGGATTAAACTTTGCAGTGAGCTCCCTTAAGTACTCACTTCCAAGGTTGGATGTCATGATAATGACTGTGTTTCGGAAGGAAACAGTTCTTCCCTGAGAATCTGTAAGTCGCCCATCATCAAGAACTTGCAGGAAGAGGTCAAAAACTCTTGGATGTGCCTTCTCAATTTCGTCAAGGAGTATGACTGAATAAGGCTTGCGTCTTACGGCTTCAGTAAGCTTTCCACCTTCTTCGTATCCTATGTATCCAGGGGGAGCACCAATGAGTTTTGCAATGGAGTGTTCTTCTTTAAATTCGGACATGTCGAGTCTTATAAGTGCGTCTTCATTTCCGAAGAGGAACTCTGCTAAAGTTTTTGCTAATTCGGTCTTTCCTACACCTGTGGGACCAAGGAAGAGGAATGACCCCATTGGCCTTCTTGGGTCTGAAATACCAGCTCTTGCTCTCCGGATAGCTTCTGAAACAGCATTGACAGCTTCCTGCTGAGCAATTACCCTCTGATGTAGGTAATTCTCCATGTTCAAGAGTTTTTCCTTTTCTTCTTCAATCATTTTTGAAACTGGCACACCAGTCCATCGGGAAACTACTTCGGCGATGTCTTCAGAGGTCACCACAATTTTTTGACCTTCGGACTTAGTATTTTTTAGGTTTTGCAATTCTTTTTTTGCTTTTTTGAGTTCATCAATAACTTTTTCCCATTCCTCAATCTTTCCTTCCTCGTCGAGTTTCTTAGCCCTTTCTTCAAGTTCTCTAATTTTTTGCTCTAGCTTTTCTACATCATCTGCCCTGTTGACTTGACTGGAATATTTCAATGCCTTCCTGGCACATGCCTGATCAAGTGCGTCAATAGCTTTGTCTGGTAGATGTCTGTCTTGTACATACCTGTGAGTTAGTTTAACCGCAGCTTCTATGGCATCATCAGAAATTTCAACCTTGTGGTGCTCTTCATATTTTTGCTTTAGTCCCTTGAGGATCTGAATAGTGGAATCTATATCGGGTTCATCTACCCATATGGGCTGGAATCTTCTTTCCAATGCAGGGTCTTTTTCAATATATTTTCTATATTCATCGGGTGTTGTAGCACCTATCACTTGAAATTCACCACGTGCAAGGGCAGGCTTTAGGATATTCCCAGCGTCCATCGCGCCTTCTGCTCTTCCTGCACCAACGATGTTGTGAATCTCGTCGATAAACAGAATTACATCGCCTCTCTCTTTGACTCCAGTGATCACATTTTTCAGCCTTTCCTCAAAATCACCTCTGTATCTTGTCCCTGCCAGTAATCCAGCCATGTCAAGCTGCAAAACCCTCTTGTTCTTAAGCAATTCAGGCACTTCACCTTTCGCTATTTTTTGAGCCAAACCTTCTACAATTGCGGTTTTTCCAACGCCTGCCTTTCCCACGAGAACAGGGTTGTTTTTCTGCCTCCTTGTGAGGATTTCCATCATCTGTTCTATTTCTTTATCCCTTCCTATAACAGGGTCCAGTCTACCCTTTTTTGCAAGTTCTGTTAAATCAACAGTGTATTTTTCTAAATCTGGTTTTTCTAATTCTGCCAGCTCATTTTTCATATCCTTCATATTTTCCCTCCTAACATTCTGTAAAGTTTGTAAAAGTTGTGAGAGATAAAATCCGCCGACTGAGGATGTATTATTTTTTAGTGACTCGATGAGCTTCGATACGGTAATTTCTCCCTCTTTACGAGCGTCTTTAAGAACCTTTTCTAGATAAACAGAGTTCACCGTCGCTATATCTCCAGCGGAAAGTTCTGCTTTAAGTCTGTATAGAATTCTCCTTGGGTCAACCCCATTGTGGTAGAGTTCAAGAAGAGTTGTGCGCATCTTATCCTCAAGGTCCGAAAGTTCATATATGATTGTATTTGTAGCTTCTTCATCAAGATTGAAACTCTTACAGGTTTCTCTCAGTTTATTTACAAAGCTTCTTGGAACTCTTAAGGTTTCCTCCCGCATAACCCAGTTGGCGGAAGACTCCCGGGGGAAGAATTCTTCAAAGAACTCGCTAAAAAATTCGTCAAAAAGGGAAAAGCTTCGAGATCTTGTTGGAACCCAGCGCCGAACCCTTACTGTGGCAAAATCTCTTTCCCGTTCCCCCTGCGCCTCTTTTTGAATTCTTTCTGAAAGGTGGTTTAATAGGTTTTCTATGATACTTTTTGCTGTGCTGTCACCATATTTATAAGATAATTCGTCTTTTTTATTTTTCAGGACTTCTTTGAAAGAGTCTGTTAATCGAGAAAGTTGTGTCGATAGATTTGCCACAATTTTCTCTATCTCCCTTTCTGCAGCATCGGGGTTTACTTCGTGTTCTTCCAGCCATCTGCGAAATGGATTACCTTCCTTTACCTTGAAGAGAGCGAGAAGTAAGTGGTCGGTATCTACAACAAACTCCTTGCTCCCTTTAGCTAAGTTTTCTGCAAAACCTAAAATTTCTTTAATAATTTTGTTTTCAGCCATTGCTTAACCTCCCAAATTCAAGTTTGACTTAAATTATAGTAAATTGGTATGAATTGTAAAGGTAAGAAAGGCAATGCGAATTTATTTCCCCGAAGAATAAATATGAATAAGTGGGTTACTAAACTGAAAAGCTGACTTGAAAGGACATTTGTTTTTGGTTATAATTATAAAACTTGCATAATAGTGAATCTTTAAGAAAAAAAAGTTCTTTTTAAATGTAAGGCTTCGGTTCAGCCTGGTGAGAACCAGTTCACCCGTAAGGGTGAGGAAGGTCGCGAGTTCCGCCAGGTAAGTAAAGAAGAAAAAAAGTTCTTTTAAACACGGGGCCGTAGTTCAGCCTGGTGAGAACGTCCCCCTGTACGGGGGAAGGTCGCGAGTTCCGCCAGGTGAGTAAAGAAGAAAAAAGTTCTTTTAAACACGGGGCCGTAGTTCAGCCTGGTGAGAACGTCCCCCT
>JBDRYG010000067.1:0-9360 GCA_039803305.1 Caldifarciminota bacterium | reverse complement strand
CATCTTGGCCCTGGGCAGTGTCCCCTGCATTGGGTGATGTGGACGGTGACGGTATTAAAGATATTGCTATTCCTTATGATAACGGTATAAGAGTTTACAGGTACGATGGCACCCTCGTTCCGGGTTTTCCGGCTCCCTGTGGCGCTGGATACTCTTCGTGTATAATTGTTGACATAGATGGAGATGGTAAAGGAGAAGTCTTTAAAGGCAGTGTGAATGGTACTATAGAGGGGTATAAATATGGTGGGGAGAAGGTTCCAGGTTTTCCAATAGATGTATATTCTTATGCATATCCAACCCCCCAGGTAGTTGACCTTAATGGAGATGGGAAGTATGAGCTTGTGGCTTCTTCATTTGCTAACCTTGTCTTTGTCTATAATACCGAGTGGAATATTGGACAAAGCCCGTGGCCAATGTATAAACATGATCGTTTTAGGACAGGATGGGCAGAGTATACGGAGTCTCAGGGGACTGATGGTGTGAGTTTAACAAAAGAATGTTCGGACAGCAGGGAGGAATTAATGGCTGGAGAGATTACCATATTTGATGTTTCAGGAAGGGTTGTTTTTAAAGGGGATGCAGTAGAGGGATTGAAGATTCTTAAGGGCCTTAGGTATGGGGTTTACTTTGTTAAACAAAAGGGAAATCAAAAGTTGGTTAAAAGGGTGGTGGTTAGATGAGCATTAGACTCGAGGAAGTGAAAAGTAGAATGACTGAAATTGAACTAAAATTGGCTTCCCCAATTTCTGACGAAGAAAGACGCAAGTTGATTCAGGAATACAAAAAAATCCAACCTCTTGCAGAAAAACTGGAAGAGCGCGAGAAGCTGGTCAAAGAGTTGTCAGATATACAGGAATTAGCTCGGGAGGAAAAGGATCAGGAATTAGTTGAATATTTGTTAGAGGAAGAGCAGAAAATCAGACAGAAGCTTGAGAGTGTTGAGCTTGAAATAAAAAAGCTTCTACTTCCTGAGGATCCAAATGATGTTAAAAACGCAGTGGTGGAAATAAGGGCTGGTACAGGAGGGGAGGAGGCTGCTCTTTTTGCAGGTGATCTTTTCAGGATGTATGCAAGGTATGCTGAAAAGAAAAAGTTCAAAATCTCCATTATTGATGCACACCCTACGGATCTCGGTGGTTATAAGGAAATCATATTTATCGTCGAGGGATCCTATGCTTACAGGAATCTTAAGTATGAATCTGGGGTACACAGGGTTCAAAGGATCCCCGTTACTGAAACAGGTGGTAGGATTCACACTTCGACTGCAAGTGTAGTTGTACTTCCAGAAGCTGAAGAAGCCGATATAGATATAAGTATGGATGATTTACGTATCGATACCTTCAGGGCAGGTGGGCCAGGTGGGCAGTATGTAAATATGACAGATTCGGCAGTAAGAATAACTCACATTCCCACTGGAATTGTGGTGGTTTGCCAGGATGAGAGATCTCAGCACAAAAATAAAGAGAAAGCACTTAGACTTTTAAGAGCGAAGTTAAAAGATTTGGAAGAATCTAAAAGGGAACAGGAGTTAAGGCAGAAGAGAAAAAGTTACATAGGTACAGGTGATAGAAGTGAAAAGATAAGAACATATAATTTCCCACAGAATAGAGTTACTGACCATAGAATAGATCTGACAATTTACAGACTTGAGGATATTTTGAACGGTGATCTTGATCTTGTTATAGATAAACTATTAGAGGCTGAAGAAAAGGCAAAGCTTGAGAGTCAGGGAAGCCTATAATTATTTAAAGAGCAGGCTTAAAAACATTACTTCAGAGTGTGAATTCGAGGCTCGCTGGATTATTGAAGAACTAACGGGAGAAAAGCTTGAAGTACTTTTCTTAGATCCCACAAAGGAAATTAGTGGAGAAGATAAAATGGATTTTGTTTTGAACCAAAGGATAGTCTACCGAAAGCCCCTTCAGTATATTTTTAGGAAGGCATTTTTCATGGGTTACGAATTTTATGTAGATGAAAGGGTTTTGATACCGAGGCAGGATACAGAGGTGATTGTAGAATATGTGGTTAAGATTCTTAAAAACCAACCAAACTCAACCTGGGTAGATGTTGGCACTGGAAGTGGTGCTATTGCCGTTTCGATTTTTAATGAAGCAGGAATTAGTGGTTTTGCAACGGATTTATCTAAAAAAGTCATTGATATTGCAAAGAAGAATGCGCAACGGTTTAATGCAAATATAAAATTTATAGTGTGCGATCTTTTAGAGGCTTTTAAGGATTTAAAATTTGATTTGATAGTTTCTAATCCACCGTATGTATCTGCTGATGAATACGAGTCTCTACTGCCAGAAGTTAAAAGTGAACCCTATGAAGCCCTTGTAGGTGGAGTGGAGGGATACGAGGTAACCGAAAGAATTCTAAAGGAAGCTCGTAGAGTGTTAAAACCTGGTGGTCACATTATAATAGAAACATCCCAAGAAGTTTTTGAGAATTTAAAGGGCAGGGGTGTGTTTAATTTTTTTGAGCTAAAGAGTGAAATTTTTGACCTTAGCGGTAATCTACGTGGTTTCCACCTTTGTAAGAGGGACTAATGAACGATATAGAGATAAAGATCAAAAGGAAGATAAGTCAGTACATTAAGGTGGGGAATTTTAGAGCTGCTTTGAGAGAACTAAGGGCTTATAGAAAAATTCTCAGTTTCACCCCTGAATACTATGAGTTTTTAAAGGGTTATCTTTTGCTAAAAGCAGGAGATCCTGAGACGGCTCGTAAGACTTTTAAAAAGCTCACAGATTATTATCCCGGAAAGTCTGTCTATCAGTTCTTTGCTGGAATATCAAATCTGGAATTAGCTAATTACGAAGAGAGTTTAAGATACTTTCATAAAGCCTTTGAACTCTCCCCTCAAAGTAAAGAATACAAGAAAAATTTTGGCTGGGCCCTTGTGATGAATGGCAAAAAGCGAGGGCTCAAAATATTAAAGGAGCTCTTTTATTCAGAGCCATTTCAAAAGGATCTTTCTCTTAAATACATAGTGGCCCTTATTAAATTTGGACAGAGGCCATTAGCACTATGGCTAAGCAGATTAGCATATGAAAAAACGGGTGACCCCGATTTTTTAGAGCTTATAACTTCATTAGAAGATGAGGTGCACTCTAAAAGCATGTTTCTCACTAAGAATGAGGAAAAGGTTTTAGTTCTACTTTCTCAGCGGTCTGGCTACAATGAAGAGCTCATTGAGGAACTTACAATTCTATTTCTTTCTCTTAAAAACTATGGTTATAAGAGAATAGTAAACCCATCGGTCTGGGCTGCCGCTCTGGACTTGGCAGGAAAAATTCTTAAAGGCAACAAAAAAGTTAATATAAAGAGCATTGAAAATAAATATCAGGTAAAGTACCAACAGATAAGTAAAGTTCTTTCAAAGATTTTTTCAGGAGGTATAGTAGATGAGTAAATCGTGGCAACTTAAAAGTGCAGGAAAAGAATTATATCTGCAATTTGAGGCGCCACCACCATTTCTGGTTCTGTTTTCTACAAAAAAAATAGGTGACATCCATAAAAAGCTAGATTTAGAACCATATGTGGAATTGGAACAGGTTCATTCTTCTACGATTTTCAGAGTTGATAAGCCGGTTCCACCAAAATCTCTTTCTGGTGATGGGCTAGTCACATCAAAATCTGGAATATTTCTTGTAGTTAAGGTCGCGGATTGTTATCCTATGTATGTTATAGATCCGGATGCCCTAGCATGTGGGGTTTTTCATGTAGGATGGAGAGGTTTGAAGGAAGGAATTGTGGAGAATGCAATTCAAAAATTTAGAGAGTACTTTGGTAGTATTCCAGAAAATTTGCTTGTTATATTTGGACCTGGTATTAGCGCTGAAAATTATGAGGTTGGTGAAGAATTTAGATCATATTTTAAAACAGGATTTATTGAGAGAGGTGGTAAATTGCACTTTGATATTTACCAGGCTGCTTTATGTAAACTGAGACGATATGGTGTAAGAGAGGTTTATGGTCCTCCTTACGATACTTACAGTAATCCTGAGTGGTTCTATTCTAAGAGAAGAGACGGAATTCTGAATGGTTTAAACAGGGCTATTATCGGATTTAGAAAAGAACTCAGCGTTCATTCTCTGATGGAGGACTCTCCATATAACATTTAAAATCTGGTAAAATTTTTAAAGCTTTTGTTATAGCATTTTTGTGTGATACAAAAGCTACATTTTCAAGGGCAAAGCTTGTTGGAAAAAATTTTGCTTCTTCAGCATCGTCGCCAGGTGTTGGGTTGGCATCACTAAAACCAAGATACGCAAGAACGAGAACGCTTTCATACCTTATACTGTCCTGATGAAAGGCATTTATAAGTTTTAGGTTTTCAATTTTAAGCCCTGTTTCTTCTGCGAGTTCTCTCCTGGCTGCGGTGTCAGGTTCTTCGTGAAGCTCTATAAACCCAGAGGGCAGAGCCCATTTCCCTTTTGCTGGTTCTATTTTTCTTTTAATTAAGAGTACCTCGCTATTTTTATTAAATACAACTATCGCTACCACAGGTACAGGATTTCTGTAAATAAATAAATTGCAGTTTTCGCAAAACGGCCTTGTTATAGCATTCTCCTTTTTGAGAATCAAGGTTTGACCGCAATAAGGGCAGTATTTAGGACTCCTTTCTAAACTGAGCATTAAATTAAGATTATGGTTTTTTAAAGGAAATTCAAATTCAACGGGTCAAGGTGTTGCTTTTTCCTTTGACTTTTTTTGAAAAATGCCTTAAATTCATATTCATGATTAAAAAACTACTATCTTTTGCGTGTATTTTATGTGTTTTAGCGGGGGGCTTAAGAGCCCAGTCGGGTTTCTTTTACACTAACAAGTACTTCCTAACAGAGGACCCTGAGATTTCCAATTTCGGCACCATTGAAGTTGAACCCATGAGGACCATGATATCTTTTGGAAGTGATGATTCCACGACTTACATTCTCTATAACATTTACAATGGATTAAGAGTAAATCTTATAGACATTCTTGAGCTCGGGGTCTGTTTGCCCTTCTACATAGACCATATGACGAGGAATAATCTTAGTTACTTTTCGCGGGGAAAAGGTGATTTTTTGATAAACCTCAAGTATAGGTATGATCCTTCGCAAAATTTTTCCTTTGCACTTTCTCCGTACATTTCAATCCCGTTTGGAAGGGCAAGGATCTACAATCTCGACTCCCTCAAAAATGATACCATGTTTGCTGGTGGTTTCCTCAGGGATTTTACCTCAACTTCATATGACTACGGACTAAAGGTAATTGCTGGATACAAAAAAGCCAACTTTACTTTTAATTTTAATTACGGCTACTTTTCAGCATATCGGCACCAGCTCTCTACCAATCCCCCGGATTTTCATTTTTTTGGTTTTTCAGCAGTTTATAAATATCTTTTGCTGAATCCTTTTGCTGAAATTGCTTTTGGAAAGTTTACGAAAAACACTTTTGGAAAGGCTCCCTCTTATTTTTCTCTTGGAACAAACATTCATATAATGCCTATCCTTGAGGGTAAGATTGCTTTTGCTATCCCGCTTTCTCAGAGGGAACCTATCTCAATGGTAATACCTGATGTTTCAACCTCCTATCCTGGTTTTTTAGGTTCCTTTGCAAACTTTCCCGAAAATTTTGTTTTAAATTTTGGGGTTAAATTCAAGAATATTGTCTATAATTACCGATCTACTTCAAGAGTTACTGTCGTAGTTAAAGATAGAGCAACTGAGGACTTTGTGGAGAACTGCAGAGTTAAGATAGGACCTCAGGAATACTTTTGTACATCAGGGGTAACTTATATTCCAGCGGTTAAGGCTGGTGTAAGGCATCTTAAAGTTGTTGCTGACGGGTACATGGATATTGATAAGTTTGTGGAAATTCAGGGTAACACTGCCACAAAGATAGAAATTTTTATGGTAAGAAAGGAACTTCCAGTTTTGATATTCGTAAAAAATATCAGGCAAGAACCTGTGGATAAGGCCGTGGCTCTAATTTCTGCTGAAGAGGGTACCAATAATGTTTATGCTGATTCAAGGGGCTTAATTGTCTTTAACTTGGATAGAGAGAAGCCGCTTAGTGTTTATATCTCCGCACCGGGTTATATTGGTGAAAACTTTTATCTGGAACCAACAATAGAGCGTGACACAATTAAAATTGATGTAATTTTGAAGGAAGAGAAGGACGAGGTCGCTGTTTTACCGATAATCTATTTTGATGTAGGAAGTTATAAGATTAGAAAGGAATTTTTCCCGTTCCTTGACATCGTAGGGAGATACCTTGTAAATCATCCTGATTATAAACTGGAAATAATAGGTCACGCCAGTGCCGAAGGACCTGAGAGGTTTAACCAGGTGCTCAGTGTAAGGAGAGCAGAGGAGTGCAAAAAGCACCTTGTTTTGAGGTATAAGATAGATCCGGGCAGGATTATTACTAAGGGATTTGGAAAAGATGTACCTGCTGTTCCCAATAAGACTGAGTACCAGAGAAGTATTAATAGACGTGCAGAATTCAGATTAATACCGCCTGAGAAATAATATTCGCAAATAGGAGAAAATTTAGAAATTTATAAGATTCCCTGGGTTGGGCATTATTATATATTTTTGAGATGAAACTTACAAAGATTGTGGCAACGGTAGGTCCGTCGGTCGATTCCCTTGACAAAATGCGAAGTCTAATAGAAGAAGGTGTAAATCTTTTTAGATTCAATTTTTCTCATGGGACTCTTAATGAACATCTGCAGAAGATTAATTGGATCAGGTCCCTTAGGGATGATGGACTCGAGGCAGGGGTTTTTGTGGATTTAGGAGGTCCGAAATTTAGGTTAGGTGAGTTTGGGGGTGATGGAAAAGCTTACCTGGAGCCTGGACAAACATTTAGATTAACTTTGAGGGAGGTTGAGGGCAATAATTTGATAGCATATGCTCCTCTTCACCAGGTATTGGATAATTTAAGGCCCGGTGATTCTATTTTGCTCGCCGATGGAACTATAGAGCTTGAAGTTGTGGAAGTTAAATCTGAAGAGGTTATAACGAGGGTAAGGATCGGAGGGGAGGTCTCCTCCCATAAGGGTATAAATATTCCGTATCGGATGGGGAATATATCAGCGATTACGGAAAAAGATATAAAGGATTTACAATCGGGTATCAATGCAGGGGTAAATATTTTCGCGCTTTCCTTCGTTGGCTCCGCGGATGATGTTGTAAAAGCAAAAGAGATTGCAAAATCCTTCGGGGCAGAAATTTATGTTATATCAAAGATCGAGAGAGCGGAGGCTCTTGATAATTTACGGGGGATTTTAGATGTTTCTGATGCTATAATGGTTGCAAGGGGCGATCTTGCTGTCGAGATACCTTATTATAAGGTCCCTGTTGTTCAGAAAGAGTTAATCGCTCAGGCTTTAAAGAAAGGAAGACCTGTTATAACTGCAACTCACATGTTGCGTTCAATATTATATAGCCCTGTACCGTCAAGGAGCGAAATTTCGGATATAGCGAATGCCGTACTGGATGGTAGTTCAGCTTTAATGTTATCAGAAGAAACAGCTATTGCAAGTAACCCCGTTAATTCCGTGGCTGTCATGAAAAGAATAATTTTAGAAGTTGAAGGATACATCCGTAAAAATAACCTTCGGAAACATGTCGTAGGCGAAACAGGTGACTTAGAAATGAGGATTGCTGAAAGTGCAGTAAATTTAGCTATTTCTCTTAACGCTAAGGCAATAATTACACCCACTGCCTCTGGTGCCACTGCTTTACGCGTTGCTTCCCTTATGCCTCCTGTACCAATTGTGGCAATTACTGAGAGCGATAATATATGTGAGTTTTTAAACTTGGCTTACGGTGTTTATCCTTTTAAAGTTAAGAAAATGACAGGGCTTGGAGACATGATAGAGTATATTAAGCCCGTCTTGCTAAATAAGGGGTTTGTTTATCCCGGTGATACAGTGGTTATCACAGCCGGGTATCCCTTTGGAAAACCCGGCACAACTAATATGGTTAAAGTTGAAAAAATATAGGAGGTATTAATATGCTGTGGATTTACATTTTAGTAATTGTAGTTGTAATTTTAGCCTCTATGGTCAGAGTGTTGAGGGAGTACGAGCGAGGCGTGATTTTTAGACTGGGAAGACTAATCGGTGTTAAGGGACCAGGTTTGATTATCCTAATACCTTTTATAGATAAGATGGTAAAGATTTCCTTAAGAACCGTCGTTCTGGATGTGCCTCCACAGGATGTTATTACGAGGGATAATGTTTCAGTTAAGGTAAATGCAGTCGTGTATTTTAGAGTTATGGATGCTGCCAGAGCTGTAGTTGAGGTTGAGAATTATGCTTACGCTACATCCCAGATCGCCCAGACTACCCTGAGAAGCGTTTTGGGCGAAGTAGAGTTAGACGAGTTACTGGCTAAGAGGGAAGAGCTTAATCATCGTCTTCAAAAGATAATTGACGAACAAACAGATCCATGGGGTGTCAAAGTTTCAGCAGTGGAGATAAAGCATGTAGATTTACCTCAAGAGATGCAAAGAGCTATGGCTAAACAGGCGGAGGCAGAAAGGGAGAGAAGGGCAAAAATAATTAACGCAGAAGGGGAATACCAGGCAGCTGAAAGACTTAAGGAAGCAGCGGAAGTTCTTGCAAAGAATCCAATCACCATTCAACTTAGATATCTCCAGACCTTGAGAGAAATTTCTGTAGAAAATGCTTCCACTATTGTGTTTCCTATTCCAATTGAAATCTTCAGGTTATTTTTAAAGGAGAGCGAAGCGAAGAAAGAATAATCTAAAATTTCCATAAGAAGGGAGTAATATTTTGGTTTCCAGAGTTACTTCTGGATCAGTGGTGGGGGTTGTTGGCATTTTTATTACAGTGGAGGTTGACATTACTCCGGGTCTTCCAGGTTTTCACATAGTCGGACTTCCTGAAAATGCAGTTAAGGAATCCCGTGAAAGGGTTATACCTGCAATCAAAAATTCTGGATTTCAGCTTCCCGCGAGGAAAATAACAGTAAATCTTGCACCTGCTGATATCAAAAAGGAAGGAACTCTTTTTGATTTGCCAATTGCTGTAGGTATACTAAAAGCGCTTGGTTATATAGCTGGTGAAATTGATTACCTCATTGTGGGAGAACTTTCTCTTGATGGAAGTATTAGAGGTGTAAGAGGTATTTTGCCAATAGCTGTGGAATTAAAAAGAGATGGTGTGCTTAAGGGGATTTTACTCCCTGAAGATAATCGAGAAGAGGCATCACTTGTTGACGAGATTGATATTTATCCAGTAAGAAACCTAAAGGAAGCGGTTTTATTTCTAAGGGGTGAACTAAGTATTCCACCCTATGAAAGTAATAATGCGCTATTGGATCTTTTTAACGAGGACAA
>JBDRYG010000066.1:0-9632 GCA_039803305.1 Caldifarciminota bacterium | reverse complement strand
GAGTTGTTCGGTAAAGCCGTCGAGATCCCACAGAAAGAAACGACGCCCTTTTATCCAAGAAGCCCCTATGCCGTGGCGAAATTGTACGCTTACTGGATCACGGTCAACTACCGAGAAGCGTATGGAATCTTTGCTTGTAACGGTATACTCTTCAACCATGAATCGGAACGCCGTGGAGAGACTTTCGTCACGAGAAAGATAACCAGAGCCGCGACGAGAATCCTTTTAGGAACACAGAAAAAGTTGTTTCTTGGAAATCTCAACGCCAAGCGAGACTGGGGCTATGCCAAAGATTATGTGAAAGGCATGTGGCTGATGCTTCAACAGTCTGAGCCTGACGATTATGTTCTCGCCACTGGTGAAACACACAGCGTCAGAGAGTTCTGTGAGAGGGCGTTCGCAGAAGTCGGTATACAGCTCAGATGGATCGGTGAAGGAGTGGACGAAAAAGGTGTGATTGAATCGATCGACAGAGATATAACTTGTCTCTATATAGAGAAACTAAAAGAAAAGCATCCTGATCTTCGTGAATTCAAACTCGATCTTTCCCACTTAAGAATCGGTGACGCAATCGTAGAGATAGACCCAAGGTATTTCAGGCCAACCGAGGTCGATATATTGATCGGTGATCCGAGCAAGGCGATGACAAAACTTGGTTGGAAGCCTGAAGTGACGTTCGAACAACTCATAAAAATCATGATCGAACACGATTTTGGTCTCGCCGTCAAAGAAAAATGGAGGCGCGAGAGGATCAACCAGTGAGGTGCGAAGGTATGAAAAAAAACTCCAAGATATATGTTGCTGGCCACAAGGGAATGGTGGGAAGCGCGATAGTGAGAAAACTTCGCGAAAAAGGGTACACCAACGTGATATACCGCACCCATCAAGAACTCGACCTTACGGACCAAAAAGCTGTGAGAGAATTTTTCGAAAAAGAGAGACCTGAGTACGTTTTCCTTGCTGCCGCTAAAGTGGGCGGAATCCTCGCCAACAACACCTACAAAGCCGATTTCATATACCAAAATATCATGATCGCCGCGAACGTGATAGAGGCATCCTACAGATACGGTGTAAAAAAATTGCTGAACCTTGGATCTTCCTGCATATATCCAAGACATGCTCCACAACCGATGAAAGAAGAATACCTCTTGATTGGACCACTCGAACCAACGAACGAGCCTTACGCAGTGGCAAAAATAGCGGCGATCAAACTGTGCAGATATTTCAACGAGCAATACGGCACCAACTTCATCTCCGTGATGCCAACAAACCTGTACGGACCAAACGACAACTATAACCTCGAAACAGCCCACGTGATTCCTGCGATCATGAGAAAATTCCACTTAGGAAAACTGCTCATGAACGATGACTGGGAGGGAATAAAGAAAGATCTGAGAAAATATCCAATAGGTTTCGGCCTGGAAAAGCAGTTGAATCTGGAAGATGAAGAGAGCATTTTAAAGGTTCTCGAAGAGGTGGGCATCAGGAGAAAAGAAGTGACGGTTTGGGGAACAGGTGAAGTGTACAGAGAGTTCATGCACGTTGACGATTTGGCGGATGCGTGTGTGTATTTGATGGAAAATTACGATTATAAAGACATAGGAGAGTTTGTAAATATAGGAACTGGTGAAGATATGAAGCTCAAAGAATTGTTCCAGTTGTTGAAGCAAACCGTAGGTTACGAGGGCGAGCTGAGATTCGATACAACCAAACCAGACGGCACTCCAAGAAAACTTTTGGACGTGACCAAACTCGAACGACTCGGTTGGAGATTCAAAATAAATTTGAAAGATGGCCTATCATCGACGTACGAATGGTACGTCAACCAGCAAGGCGATGGTTAAAAATGAAAATTCTACAAATCAACAGTGTTTGCGGTAGAGGTAGCACAGGTAGGATCGTAATGCAGATCCACAGAGAGCTCATCAAAAACGCTCATCAAAGTTACACCGCGTATAGTAGAAGTACTGCTGTGAATTGTTCTGAAGACAACAGAGAGATCTTAAAAATTGGAGGTAATGCGTTGTGCGCATCGCTGTCAATTTGATCTGGCTCAAACCAAGGGCAATGGGTGGGGTTGAAACATTTGTAAGATATTTACTGTTGGGCTTCCAAAGGATAGGACTTTTCAATGAATTCATCGTACTCACTAATTCTAAAGCCTACGACTACCTGAAAGAATGGGGAATCACCGACGTGTACGAAATAATTACTGAAGATGTAGATCCATTCGACGTCGCTAGGACATTTTTTTATCAGTATCTGAACATGGAAAAGATAGCGAAAAAATTAAATATCAACTTACTGTATCATCCAACACCCATATATCCCGTTAGAAAGATCAAGAATGTGAAGCAAGTTGTGACCTTTCACGATCTCCAGTTTCTTCATTATCCCCAGTATGCCACTTACTTTCAAAGAGTGAAGTACATGTGGTCGTGGAGATGGTCTTTAAAGAATGCGGATAAAATTGTCGCCATATCGAATTTCACAAGGAATGACATCATAAAAAGTTTTCGAGTCAATGAGAATAAAATAGAAGTTATTCACAACCCCATTGTGCTTCCAGAAATTTCTGCTGATTTTTCCAAACTTGCTCACCGATTCGCAATAGAACCAAAGGGTTATTTCTACACAATAAGTTCTTTACTACCACACAAGAACACGGAGACTCTTTTAAAAATGATGAATTTGATTAAACACAGAGATATTAACAACATCCCGCATAAACTTGTTATAAGCGGAGTCGGTAAGATTCAAGGATCAATTGTTGAAAGAACAATAAATGAATTAGGATTGAATCATAACGTGATCTTCACTGGTTTTGTCACAGAGGAAGAGAAAAGGAGCCTGATTGAAAATTGTTATTGCTTCTTGTTTCCGAGTTTGTTTGAAGGCTTCGGTATGCCACCTTTGGAAGCACTCATTTTAGGAGTACCCGCGATCGTTGCAAAAATAAGTGCCCTGGAAGAGACTACGAGAGGAATGGCTATTTATGTTGACAATCCTACAAACGAAGAGGAATGGTTAGATACAATTTTGAAGCATCACCAAAGCTTTTTCTATTGGAATAGAGATTCAGAACTAAAAGAAACATATAGTGAAATTAGAGCGGCTCAGAGATACTATGAGACCTTTTTGAGAGTGTTGTCACAGGGTTGAAAACTGAAAAAATGCGTTTGCATCAAGAATGGGTCAAATCACTCGTGAAAGAATCCTTTCTCAAAGACTATCCAGTTGAAGTCATCCCGAACGGTATCGACACGAGCGTCTTCAAACCTACACACGGTGATTTCAGGAAAAAATATGGTCTCGAAAATAAATTCATCATCCTGGGTGTGGCGAACGTTTGGGAAGAAAGAAAAGGCTTGAAACACTTTCTTGAACTTGCGAGCATGCTCAAACAAGACGAAGTGATCGTGCTCGTAGGTTTGAACAAGAAACAGATCAAGAAATTGCCGAGAGGAATCATAGGCATAGAAAGAACAAATTCTGCAAGAGAACTTGCAGAAATTTACGCCACTGCGGATGTTTTCGTCAATCCAACACTTGAAGATAACTATCCAACGGTCAATCTGGAAGCGCAGGCTTGTGGAACCTACGTGATAACATTCGATTCTGGTGGCGCGAAGGAAACACTCCTGAAAGTTGGTTTCACTGGCACTTATTTATCCAACAAGACATCTCAAGAGCTGAGAAATTGTATCGACCACCTGAGAAGAGATTTGACACTCGTAAGACTGAAAAATCAACCACTATTTTTGGAAAAACAGCTCGATGCCACCGATTTCGCCAAAGCTTATGTAGAATTGTATGATAAAGTTTTGAGTACCAACTTTCGAACGGAAAAGTAGTTTACTCGTGTCATTCTACAACAAAACTTTCGATAGGACTCAGAATATCGGAGGAAGAGTAATGAGAGTACTTTTCATTACGAACATACCATCACCTTATAGAGTTGACTTTTTCAACGAGCTTGGAAAATATGTTGAGCTGACTGTTCTGTTCGAAAGACAGTCAGCCAAAGACAGAGAAAAGATCTGGCACGCACATGAATTTAAAAATTTCCTCGGCTTGTTTTTAAAAGGTATAAAGATAGGAAACGACGCCGCCTTTTGCCCAGCTATCATAAAGTATCTGAGCAGGAAGAAATTCGATATCATCGTAGTCGGTGGTTATTCATCACCGACTTACATGCTGGCGATGTTGTACATGAAAGTCAAAAAATTGCCTTTCGTGCTCAACTCAGATGGCGGATTTATAAGAGAAGAATCCAAAATGAAAAAATCAATAAAGAAGTTCTTGATATCCAGCGCCACTTGGTGGATCTGTTCTGGAAAATTCACGAAAGAAACCTTGAAGCACTACGGCGCCGATGAAGAAAGAACTTTCATTTATCCTTTCACTTCTATACGTCAAGAAGATATTCTTGAAAAACTCCCTTCCATCGAAGAAAAACGTCTTTTGAAAAAAGAACTCAATATAGTGGAAGAAAAAGTGATTCTATCCGTGGGACAGTTCATTCCCAGAAAGGGATTCGATTTGTTAATCAAAGCATCGAAGAGCATCCCTGATGACGTTGGTGTTTACATAGTTGGTGGTAAACCGACGGAAGAGTACATCGAGCTGGTTGAAAAGTTAAACTTGAAGAAAAAAGTGCACTTTATTGATTTCAAACCGAAACATGAAATCAGAAAATACTATATGGCTGCGGATTTATTTGCACATTAAATTGATAGTGAATCTTCATATTTTTTTAACCATATTGAGGAAGGAGGAAAAGCTTGAAAATTGTGCATATACAATTAATAGGATTCAATGAAAATTTGGGTTATCAAGAAAATTTGTTGGTAAAATACCATAAGAAACTTGGACACGATGTCTCTGTTATCACGTCAACTTACAAGTTTTTTGACAAAGTTAATATAGTTGAGCCAGGTTGGTATAATTACAATGGTATAAGAATTCTGCGACTCCCATATCCAAGCTTCATTCCCCTTGCACTAGCTAGAAAATTTAAAATCGTAAATGGCTTGAAAAAGGCCTTGAATGAGGAAAAACCGGATCTAGTATTCCTACATGGTGGGCTTCATGGTTTGGAGTCTCATACAGTGCTAAGTTATATAAAACGAGTGCAAAGAGAAGGAAAACGATTATTCCTTGTAGTCGATAGCCACGCCGATGAATATAACTCTGCAAGGAAATTTATCAGTAAACTTCTTCACAAGACCTTATGGGCTTGGATTGCCAGAAGAGTCCAAAAGAATGCAGCTGTAATTTATGCTATCAACGATGGGTGCAAGAACTTCCTTATAAAGTATTACAAATTAGATCCTCTAAAGATAGATCTTCTACCACTCGGCGGTGATCCCGAAATACTATCGTCACTGAAATCTGATGAATGTAAAGCTAAAGTAAGACAAAATTTGAACATAAAGACTGACGATTTCGTACTTATCACAGGTGGTAAACTTGATAGACAGAAGAAAATCATCGAGCTTATGAAGTTAGTTGCTAACTTAGAATCTAAAAATGTCAAGCTGATTGTCTTTGGAAGTATAGCTGAGGAGATCAAAGAGGACTTCTGGGAAATTGTAAATAAATATTCCGACAAAATAATTTATGTTGGCTGGTTGGATTTGAGAGATATGTATATGTATTTCTTGGCGTCTGACTTGGCCGTTTTCCCCGGGACCCAATCAGCAATTTGGGCACACGTAATATTCTGCGGTCTTCCCGCAATCTTTTGGTATTGGCCTGGTATGATCAACTTTTCTGAGAAAGGTTTTTCACCTTGCATTCTTGTGTCAAATATGGATGAAATCGATTCAGCTCTTCGAAAAATTCTTGCTGATAGAGATTTTTATCTCAAATTGAAAGCAAATGCCAAAATGGTCGCAAATGATTTCTCTTACGAGCTTATGGCTCAGAAGGTTCTTGAGGTTATTGAAGAACAAAAAACATGAGAAAATTATTAAAATTTTTTGACTTTTGCACAAATTAACAATATTCTGAAGTGATTTTGAAATGAATATATAGATGCGATGAACTACGAAGAAGATAATGAAGATCCCAAAATCAGGATTCGATCCAAGCGAGGGGTGAACAATGAAATGTGTGGTATAGCCGGAATAGTGTCTAAAGATTTTATAGATTCACCCATACTCATAAAACTCATGACAGATAAACTGAAGCACAGAGGACCAGATGATGAAGGTTTTCTTGCACTGAATTTTTTCGAAAAAGTTCCTTATATCTTGGTAGGAAAAGATTCCTGCCTGGAAGGTGTACGAATTGAGGATTTCAAAAACAAAGTCAACATTCTACTCGGTCACAGGAGATTGTCGATCATAGATATTTCTCCAGCAGGTCACCAGCCAATGAGCGATGATGCAGGGAAATTGTGGATAGTATATAACGGCGAGATCTACAATTATGTTGAATTACGAGACGAACTTAAAAGACTTGGTTATAGCTTTAAAACCAATTCTGACACAGAAGTTATCTTGAAAGCTTACGCCGAGTGGGGTGTAGATTGTGTCAAGAAATTCAATGGAATGTGGTCTTTTGCTTTAATAGATTTGAATCAAGATATCCTGTTTGCTTCCAGAGATATCGCTGGTGTTAAACCTTTTTACTATTACTACGAGCCGGGTAAAACGTTCGTTTTCGCCTCAGAGGTAAAGGCATTTTATCCTCTCAAAAAAGTCTCACTAACAGTGGATGAAACGAAAATATTCGATTTCTTAGCTTTTAACAAGCTCGAGGAAGACGATAGCACATTTTTCAGAGAAATTAAAGAACTCCCGCCTCGTCACAGCTTGATAATCAGTTTGCGTGATCTTCAACTGAAGATATTCAGATATATCGACATCTACTGTAATCTCAGCCATGAAAATTTTGATGAGAGAAAACTTGATTTCTACAGAAATAAATTGCGGGAGGCAATCTTCAGAGCCGTCAAACAAAGGCTCAGATCTGATGTGGCTGTTGGTTCTTGTCTCAGTGGTGGGATCGATAGTTCAACCATTGTGATGGTTATAAACGAAATACTCAAATCCGAAAAAATAGAGCAGATAGGTGAAAGACAGAAAGTATTCACTGCGATTTTCACTGGAGAAGAAGTAGATGAAAGCAAGTGGGCAAATCTGGTTGTCCAATTATCCAATGCAACTTGGTACACAACGAATCCCAACTTCGAAGATTTGATCAGAGATATAGAAGATCTGGTTTACTATCAAGATTTCCCATTCCAATCAACTTCTATCTATGCAGGTTACCGCGTGATGAAACTCGTGAAAGAATCAGGTGTGAAAGTGACACTCGATGGTCAAGGTTCGGATGAGTTGTTCAGTGGCTATCATCCGTATTATACTCACTTCTTTAAGGAACTGGTCTTGAATAAGGATTTGAAGACCTTCTTTTCCGAATTATTCTTCTTCAGGAGTACACCTATGAATTCCCGACAATATTTCCTCAGACTCTTAGCTGTTTTCTCTGAATCAGCACCTTTCGCCAAGTCAGCTTTCATCAACCAGCTTGGGTCTAAAGATTATCTGAAAAAAGAGTATTGGCGAAGTTATTCAGATAGGTTGAAAAATCATTTTGAAGAAAGAACAAGTATTAAATCTTTAAATCAAGGCTTGAAGATATTCTTTGAGAAATGGAGTTTAAAAATACTGCTCCGATACGCAGACAGAAATTCTATGAGGTTCAGTGTTGAATCGAGATTTCCATTCTCTGATGATATCGATCTTGTGATCCTTGCGTTTCAAATACCAAGCGTTTACAAGATTAGACGCGGACTTAGCAAATACATCTTAAGAGAATCAATAAAAGGGCTCATACCAGAGGAAATAAGATTGCGTAGAGACAAAATAGGCTTTCAAACACCTGAGATAAAATGGTTCAGAAACAACAGAATTGTGATCTCTTCTTTTTTGAGAGATCATCAAAGCTCTCTACTACCATACGTCAATATCGAAAGATTGATAAAAGACGTTGCAAGGGACAAAAGAGAAGTCTTTCCTGTGATTTGGAGATTTTTGAATCTGGCACTCTGGCTTGAGACCGTTCGTCGAGAGATCCAGCAACGTGTGTAACTGGATTGAACATTTCGTTCACAATTTTCAGAGAGTTATCGGGGGAAAACATGAATGAAAATCTTAATCATAACAAACCTGGCTCCTATGATTGACAATTTGATATCTGGCATATTCATAACTAACAGGCTCAAGGAATATGAAAAATTCAAAGTTTCCTACATAGCAGTTTCCCTGGGTTTTGACGACACAACTATCGTCAAGTTGATCAAAAAAGCTCTCAAAAAACCGAGCTCAAAAGCGGCTTGTTGTTATCAAGGTGTGTTCTTTGAGCCTATAAACATAAGAAGAGGACTGATCGGGGTCGTAAAAAGTAGGTCTAACTACCATATTTTAGTGGATGAATTCGTGAAATCGATAGAAAATGAATTTGATATTTCATCTTTCGACATCATTCATGCCCATGGAATGTTCAATGTACCTGCTGGGGAAGTCGCAAAAGAATTGGCGAATAGGTATCATAAACCATATATCGTGACACTTCATGGAGACGATGTCAACACTCTTATGTCTGTGCCTAAAAGGAAGGAAAAATACCTTCGTGTACTAAATCAAGCAGACAAAGTCATATTCGTGAGCCAAGCACTTTTGAAAAAGGCTTCAGCCCTTGGATTCAATCCTAAAAATGCTGTGGTGATACCGAATGGCTATAATCCACAAATTTTTAAACCTATGGATAAGAACACTATCAGAAGAGATCTTCGTATATACCAGCCAAACACCAGATACGTGGGATTCGTTGGAGCGCTCGCTCACGTCAAAAGGGCTGACAAACTGGTAGAAATTTTCTCATCGATAAAGAAAGAACTGCCAGATGTTAAGTTCATAGTGGTTGGAGACGGTGAGTACAGAGCTATGATGGAAAAGCAAGCTCAAAAATTGGATCTCGATTTGATGATCACCGGTTTTGTTCAACAAGAATTAGTTGCAAAGTACATGAACGCAATGGACGTGATGATATTACCAAGTAGGAACGAAGGCTTTGGTGCTGTTTGTATAGAAGCCCAGGCATGTGGAACTTGTGTGATCGGTAGTAACAACGGTGGTATACCTGAAGCGATAGGATTCGAGGAATATATCGTTGAAGAAGGCCAGGATTTTGAAAAAAGATTCGCCCAAAGAGTTGTAGATATTTTGAAAAACGGGTATGATAGTCAAAAACTCATCGAGAGAGTCAAAAATTATATGTGGATTGAGATAGTACGAAAAGAAATACAGGTTTATGAAGAAGTTTTACTCGGTAGATCAAAGCAGTGACATCCATTTTGAAGGTTTACCAACAGTTCTAATTGAATCAATATCGTACGGTATTCCCGTTATTTCTTCAGACTGTGAAACTGGACCGAGAGATATCGTTGTAGAAGGAATCAATGGATATCTCTACAAACCTGGAGATTTAAAAGAATTCGTTGAAAAAGTGAATGGTTTAGCTATGGGAAAGCTCAAAGTGGCTGATCCAGATGAAATGAGAAAGACTGTGAGAAAGTTCCAGATCGATACAGTTTGTGAGAGTATTTACGATGAGTTTGT
>JBDRYG010000065.1:0-9639 GCA_039803305.1 Caldifarciminota bacterium | reverse complement strand
CGTAGACAGAAGCTCGATACAAAAAATTAGTAATCTTTTGCCCAATACATATGCGACTGTAAAAGGTATTGTAAGGATCATCAGCCCAAGAAGATTAATTGGAAAAGATGGCGTATCCATAGTTATAGAGGATGAAAGTAGTTGGGTTGAAGCATTTTGGACTATACCCGAAATTGCATCAAGGTTTTCATTAAATGATGAAGTAATAATTAGTGGCAGAGTAACGCTTGAGAAATTTACTGGGAGGTGTGTGTTTATTCACCCCGAATACGCAGTCTTAGGCAAAGAACAATACGAAGAGCTTGTAGGTGGATCTATTGTCCCCATATATCCTCAAACAGAAAACTTAGATACACGTGTTATACGTAAAATCATTTACAATCTCTTAAGAGATGATCGGCTAATAATTCCGGAAACTATTCCTGATCCAATTAAATACACCCACGGCCTTTTTGATAGGAAAGAGGCAATAAGAAAACTCCACTTTCCAGACACTATAGAAGAGGCAATTAGGGCTCGCAATACTTTGGTTTTTGAAGAAGCCTTTTATTTCTTTCTTAAACTTAATTGGAAAAGAGAAAATTTTTTAAAGAACGCCATACCCTTAAATCCCCATGGACCTATAGTTAGTAAGTTCTTGGAATCGCTTCCTTTTAGACTTACAAAATCTCAAAAACATGTAATTGAAGAAATAGCCAAGGATTTGTCAACCAATAAACCAATGCATAGATTACTTCAAGGAGACGTTGGTTCAGGTAAAACTATAGTAGCCCTCTACTCCATGTTGATTGCCGTTCAAAATGGATACCAGGCTGTTCTAATGGCACCTACTGAGCCTTTAGCTGAGCAACATTATATTGTGGCAAGGGAATTCTTAAAAGGAATCGATTTGAATATCGTTTTACTTACAAGAAGCACCAGAAAGGTCAGAGAGGAAGCGATTGAAAAAATAAAAAACGGTGAGATACATATAATAATAGGCACTCATGCTATCATTCAAGAAGATGTGGTTTTTAAAAATCTTGCCCTTGCTGTAGTTGATGAACAGCACAGATTTGGAGTTCTTCAGCGTGGAAAGCTCCTCGAAAAACAACCAAACTATACTCCCCACTTCTTGGTCATGACTGCTACCCCGATTCCGAGGACACTGGCTTTAACCTTTTATGGAGATCTTAGCATAAGCGTTCTCAAAGAAAAGCCTGCTAATAGAGGCAAAATAATTACAGCAGTGAGAACTGAAGAGAAAAGGCCAGATATATATAAGTGGTTATTCGAAAAAATAAAAGAAGGAAATAAAGCATATATAATTGCTCCTTTAATTGAAAAATCTGAATCCTTAGAAGTAAAAGCCTGTGAAGAAATATATAGACATTTATGCGAAATCGCACCCGAACACGTGAAAGTAGGTTTGATGCACGGCAGGCTCCCTACAGATTTGAAAAGAGAAACTATGCTGAAATTTCGATCTGGAGAATACAACCTTCTGGTTTCAACCACTGTGATAGAGGTGGGTATTGACGTACCTGATGCAACCATAATAATTATCGAACACGCCGAAAGGTTTGGATTGGCACAGCTTCATCAATTAAGAGGAAGAGTGGGCAGAAGTGACAAAAAATCTTACTGTATCCTGATCAGAGCATCGACAATTTCAGAAGAGGCTGAGAAAAGGCTTGAAGCCTTTGAAAAAATTTCAGACGGCTTTGAATTAGCTGAATTTGATCTTGAGCTTAGGGGTCCCGGGGAGTTTTTAGGTAAAAAACAGCACGGTTTTGGAGGATTTAGAATTTTAAACCTCAAACGTGATGAAGAAATCATAAAGAAATCTAAAGAAGAAGCCTTAAAATTATTGCAAAACAGGAAAAATCTCTTGAATTTTAAAGAAATTCGTGATCACATCAAATACATAGAAGAAGGGGATGAATATTATGTCGCGTAAAGCAATTTTAGCAGTTCTTCCATTGCTTTTCCTTCTCTTAGGAGGATGCAAGAGGAAAAGCCACTACATGCCTACCGGTAGTGAAAACGAAATTATCTTCATATGCGATGACTTTCCTGAAAGAATTAGAGTTCTGGATAGTTTAATAAATGACACTTTTTACACTCCACACGAAACTCCACTATTTCGGATTACACCTATCACATACGAACAATTCATGTCCTATTTGAACTATAAAAACATTCTCATTCTATCATACCCGGGTTCCAAAAACTATGAGTTTTTCTCAAAGGTCTTTACAGGCAAAAAATTTGGCGTTTTTTACAGGCAAAATGTTTTTTCAGAAAACGATTTAGTCTACGGTGTTTTTGGCGAAAACAAGGATTCTGTAATTAAGTACTTGAAAGAATACGCTCCTGTTTTAAAAAATGGTTTCTCTGAAAATTACTTAAATTTCCTGAAACGTAAAGAATACTTCTTAGGTTTTGACAAAAAGCTCTCTAAAAAGATATTAAAGCAATACGGTTTTACATTTCCATTAGCCCCAGGGTGGGTTTACAAACCTCATAGCGATAACTTTTTCACCTTATTCAAACATTATCCTGATCGGTTCATCTTTTGTTTCACAAAAGAGCATGAAGAACCACTTGAATACAAGAGGTTTTTAAGCATCAGAGACTCCCTTGCTCAAATATTTTATGACGGCGATTCTATTCTAAAAACTACGGTCAAGGTCGATACTATTGGAATAAATAATATCCCCGCAATCATTATAATTGGTGCATGGCAAAATGACAAACACACTATCGGTGGTGGTTTCATTAATATTTCACTAAACAGAAATGGCAAATTTTACATGTTTGATTATGGGATTTATAACCCAAATATTCAGGACAAGATTGAATATGTAATGAGAGGTAAGCTAATCTTTTCAAGCGTGGAGTTTGCCGATGAAAAACATAAAAAAGATATTAGAAAACAATAATGTAATACTAAAAGGCCACTTTTTATTAACCAGCGGACTGCACTCAGATATCTACTTTGAAAAGTTTAGATTATTAGAAAACCCAAATCTCGTTAAGAAGCTAATAAAGACGAAGGAGAAAGAGCTCCAGAATCTTAATGTCACTCTCTGTATCGGTCCCTTAACTGGTGGTGCACTTGTGGCCTTTGCGGTGGGTGACATCCTCAACATTAGATCAATTTATATGGAAAAGGAAGAAAATGAATTTGTACTTAAGAGAGATTTCAAAATATACAAAGAGGACCAAATTCTACTTTGCGATGATGTATTAACAACAGGTAGTTCTTTTTTGAAAATGCGCAAATCTCTCGCACCTTATTTAAATCAAATAGTTGGTCATTTTGTGTTGATAGATAGAAGCACGAAAGCTATCGAAGAAATTAGTCCAGTCATATCTGTCTACAAAGAACCCGCTGTTACTTACACAGCGGAAGAATGTCCTCTGTGTAAAATGGGTATTCCTGTCGAAAAAAGAGGTAGCAGCAAAATCACTCCTTGAAAACACCAAATTTACGAAATCTCTCTATCTTCTCAGATCTTACAGCCTCTCGATCAAAATTTATATAAGAAGACAGGTGTCTATAGAGTGCCTCTTTAACATTAAGGGCCGTAAGTTCAGGATCCCAGTGAGCACCGCCTAAAGGTTCGGGTATAATTTCATCAACAATTCCGAATTCTTTCAAATCTTGAGCTGTCAGTTTCAATGCCTCAGCAGCATCCATTGACTTGCCAGCGTCTCTCCATAATATGGACGCACACCCTTCCGGAGATATCACAGAGTAAATCGAATGTTCAAGGGCTAACACCTTATTACCTACCGCAATAGCCAAAGCCCCACCAGATCCACCCTCGCCTATAATCACAACGATAATGGGTACGCTTATTTGAAGCATGGTCCGAATGCTTTCAGCAATAGCCTGTGCCTGTCCCCTTTCTTCCGCACCAATTCCAGGGTAAGCACCAGGTGTATCCACGAAGGTTACTATAGGAAGGTTGAATTTATCAGCCAAGCGAAATGCCCTCATTGCTTTCCGATAGCCCTCGGGATGCGGCATTCCGAAATTTCTACAGATTTTTTCCTGAGTAGATTTCCCCTTCTCCTCCCCCACTATCATGACTTTAAAATCGTTAAGTTTAGCAAAACCGCAAATAATTGCTGGATCATCACCAAAAGCCCTATCACCATGAATCTCAAGAAAATCAGAGAAGATAAATTTAATGTAATCAATCGTATGAGGTCTATCTGGATGACGCGCTATTTGTACCTTCTGGTAGCGAGTTAAATTCTTATAAATCTTCTCTCTCAATTTCGTTGCCTTTTCCTCTAACTCCCTTACTTCAGACCAAAGATTCAGGTTATCCTTAGCGAGCTTTTTAAGCTCAGCAATTTCCTTTTCGATTTCAATAATAGGACGTTCAAATTCCAGATAAAACATCTCATTCTACCCCCAGGGTTAAACTTTGTATAGGTCCAAAGCCTTCCTTTCTCAAGGTAATCGTATAAAAAATAGCCATTCTATTTCTTGGTTTAAATTTTAAGAAAATGGTCGAAATTCTTAAATCATCTCCCGCATAAAAACTCACTCCACTCCTAATTGACTCTCTAAAAGCATAGGCACTACTTAAAGAAAGATAATAATCGTGTTTTAGAACATAATTCAACCCTTCCGAAATATTCTGACTTAAAAGCAAATCAAAAAATAGCTTATTCTTAAAGATATACCCTGCACCAATATTTAAACTTGATGGGAAACTGTAGCCTTCACTAGAGCTAATCCCAAAATCCTTTAAGAAAATTTGCAAACTCACAGGAACTTTGGGAAATGTATAAAGGGAACCCAAATTAATAGTGAATCCTTCTGCAAAGAAATTGTGGTATTCAAACCTGTTATATTGTGCTTTTATTCCAAAGAAAAAAGTAGAGTCAAACGGGATTACGTACCCTAATGCTAACTTATAAGCAAATGCAGCGTATTGCAGATTAGAAAAGTCATCCGGGATCGTGCTTG
This sequence comes from Caldifarciminota bacterium, assembly GCA_039803305.1. GTDB lineage: Bacteria > Hydrothermota > Hydrothermia > UBA1063 > UBA1063 > UBA1063. The sequence goes on along the minus strand of JBDRYG010000065.1, from coordinate 4,667 downwards.
AATAACTAAATAGCCCGAAATTGTAAAAAGTAAAGTTAAAATTGAAGCTTGATTTAAAAATATTCAACTCCGCAATTTTTGTCTCATTATCCCAAAACTTACCGGAAACAAGAACACTATTCTCAAACTTGCTGATAAGTGCAGGGTTGCTATTGTATAAAAAACTTTTTTTGTGATACCCACCAAAGGCATCCACACCGAAAAATGAATACCAGGACAAAAGCAACCAATAAATATACGGCATTCTAATGCGACTCCGGTTTTAAGCCCAAAAGTTCTATAAGTTTTATTAATTCTTCCTTGTTATTAAACTGTATCAAAATTTGACCTTTGCCTGAGGACTTGATTTTTAAGGACACTTTAATACCAGGGATTTTTGATACCATATTTATATTTTTGACTTTTGCTGGCTTCTTTTCTTTTTCTCTCTTCCTTTGTAGATGATTTTCAAGTTCTCTAACACTTAAACCTTTTTTCACAATTACTTCTGCAACAGAAATCTGTTCCTCTTCGGGTAGTGAAACTAAAAGTTTGGCATGACCCTCACTAATTAAACCATCCTTTAAAAGGGCTTTTACAGGCTCTGATAATTTCAGTAACCTTAATTTATTGGTGACTGTTACGCGATCCACTCCCAAAACTTCTGCCACCTTTTCGTGAGTGTAACTAAATTTTTCAATTAAAGTTTCTATCCCTGAAGCCTCTTCGAGTGGATTCAGATCTTCCCTGAGTAAATTTTCCACCAAGGCAAGTTCAGCCATTTGAGATTCGTTTACTTCAAGAACCCTAACAGGAACTTTGTTAAGGCCTGCTTTCACAGCTGCAAGGTATCTTCTTTCGCCAGCAATAATAACATATTTATCCCCTGTTTTCCTTACAAGAATAGGTTCTAAAACTCCGTGACTTTTTATTGACTCCACAAGAGCATCAAGGTTTTTATCAACATCTTCACGGGGCTGGAAGGGATTCCTCTCGATCCTCTCAATTTCAACGAGTTTTACGCTTTCTGCAAACTCAGCATCAGGGATAAGAGCACCAAGACCTTTACCTAATGCTTTCCTCATAAACAAGCTCCCTTGCAAGTTCCATGTAGTTACTTGCGCCGAGTGAATCGGGTGCATACTTAATAATCGAAAGACCAAAACTCGGCGCCTCAGCAAGTCTTATACTTCTATAGATTACTGTATTAAAAACTTTTCTACCAAAGTGTCGCCTTACCTCTTCTTCGATCTGTTTAGATAAATTCAGCCTCTTATCATACATTGTCAAAAGAAGTCCTTCTATTTTTAATCTGGGGTTATAAGAATTTCTCACAAGGACAATAGTCTTCATTAATTGGGTTAGTCCCTCCAAGGCATAATACTCACACTGAACAGGAACCAAAACCGAATCTGCAGCAACAAGAGACATTATGGTTAAAGTCCCAAGAGAAGGTGGAGTATCAATCAAAATAAAATCGAACCCATCGATTTGCTCAATAACATTTCTTAACATATATTGCCAACCATCAACATCCCTGAACTCCATTTCAGCACCAACAAGGGACTTATTCGAAGGTATAAGCCAAAGATTATCTTCTTCTGTCCTTTTTATCGTTTCAGAAACCAGAACTTTATTGAGCAAAACATCATAAATTGTAATAGCTGCGTCCGCATACCGGAGGCTACTAGAGGTATTTGCTTGGGGATCCATGTCAATTATTAACACTTTTTTATTTAGAAGCCCGAGTGCAGCACCTAAATTTGTACAGGTCGTCGTTTTACCAACCCCGCCTTTTTGATTAGAAATCGCAATGACCCTTTGAGCTGACATAGAATTATTATAAAAGTTTTACTTTAAAAAAACAACCATGTTCCACGTGGAACATTCACTTTCTATCCATTTTGTTTTCGTAAACACAAATGAACTGAGGTTTACTTGAATAAGGAGTATAATACTGATAAAATTTGTCATAGGCGGGACATGAATCAAGCCGACTTGTGTAATGAAGGAATAAACCAGACTCACGCAAAAGATTGGGCATTAGATAAATTAATTCGTTAACGCCGCACGATGCTTTGGATACTGCCACATCAGCTGTTAAAATTAAATTAGACCAATCATCCTGTAACACTAAGGTATCCAAAAGATTCAACTCTTTTATTACGATGGACAGAAAGGATGCCTTTTTTTTGTTTCTTTCGACCAAAAAAACTTTAGAATCGGGGGACAAAATCTTACTGACCACGCCAACAAAACCCGCACCTGAACCTAAATCAACAAGGGATTCAAACCTTGGTAAGAAAACTTTTAAAATGCAACTATCAAAGAAATTTCTAATTATTACCTGCTCAGTGTTGGACTTTGAAGTCAAATGCATTACTGAATTAAATTTCCTAATTAACTCGAAATAATAAATCAACAGATTTTTCTGCTTTTCTTCGATGGAAATACCGTATCTTGCCAAGTTATTGAAAAAATCATTTAAAACGCTCATTTTTCAATTATCACTGTTTTGTAATTCTTAAATAGAACCTTCCCCGCGCCCATACCCCGCCTTCTGTAAACATTGGAAATGGGTGCATATATCACTTCCCATTTACCGCTTCCAGCCTTAGAAAACAATAGGGCTTTTTCCGCACAAAACAAAATATCCTCCTGGGTTGGTGTCTTACCCTGAGTAAACAAAACCACATGGGCACCCGGATAATCTCTCACGTGAAACAGAACATCATGGGACTTTGCCAAATTAAAGGTCAAGATACTATTAGCCTTAGCGCTTCTACCTACTAATACTTTTTTACCAGAGGGAGATACAAATTCAAAAAATAAAGAGGACTGCTCTTTAAAATTTCGTTTTTTACTTCTACTTTCCGATTCTTTTATAATTAATGCCCTGTAGTACCCAATAACCTTCGAACATTTAGTACCTTTTTTAACAGGAATTACTAAGCCATTTTTGCATGTATAGGATTCTGATTCAAAAACATAATCTGGATCTAATTCATTAGTCAAAGTGTTTATGTACAATTCACACAAAGTCTTGTCAATGCATCTTGTATGTTCCCTTGTTGCTAAGGACTCAAAAAAAATATCTAACGCATAAGTATAAGGTACATATTTTACACAATTCTCAGACATGTGCTCCTTTAAAAGTATCTTGTTATTATCAATCTCACAAATGTAGCCACAAGTTATATGTGAATAATCGTCCAACAAACTCTCCTGTCTCAAAACCTTCCTATCTGGGAGACTGTAAATTGCACCTGGCTTTAAATTCCTTTTACCCGAAATTTTCCTTGCACAGTATATAATTTTTCCATCTTCATTTAAAATAAACATATTATTTAATGACCCAAAAAGTTCAAATATAATACCAAACTCCTTTATTTTGCCTTTGAGCCAGAGGCCAAAAATCCTATCAGCGTTTAAAACTTTAAAAGACTTAATAGCCGCTGGGAATAAATCAGTAAGTACGGGTAAACCTGTGGCCTTTAAAACAGGCACATGAACAAGCCTGTAGCCTGGAAATTTACCAACAAATTTCACGCAAAAAGAATTATTTTTAGATATCAAATAATAGCTTGAACCATCTTTAAGTAAGGACTCAATTGAAGATAAACCAAACCTTTTAAACTCCTCATAAAAAATAAGCAAATCTTCAAAGGAATAATGAATCATTCCTGGCATTAACTGGCAAACCTTATTTGCAAAGTAAACAACAAAAAACTTCTTTTAAAAGGATCAAAAAGAAAATCCAAACTCAAGAATTCTTTTGAAAACCTTAATCCTAAATTTGCGGTGCGCCAGTACATTCTTCTTACACTCAACTCAGTTGAAGAAACCGAAGTTGATTTTGAATTTAATTCAAATTCCAGATCTGAAATCAACCCAAAATGACTTGATATTTCATAAAAACCAGAAAGCAAAAGATTCACATTCAGAGAATCGCCATAGGATGAAAGCAAAACCGCTGGAGAAATAAAAGTACGAGAAAAAGGATTGTAAAACAAACGAAAATCTCCTCCTAAAATAAAGGAAGAAAAAGAAGAGTCAAAATCAGAAAATTGCTGGATTGTCTTATAGGACGATTTTTTTATAGTCTTCCCAATAAAAAATTCACCAAGCGCAAACCATTGCGAGGTAAAATCGTATTTAGTCATATACGAAAACTTATATTGATAAGCAAGAATGCGGCAGGTATCAGTTGGAGTTTGATAATTTAGTCTGTATACTGGAAATGAAAATTTGATAAGATTTTTGTTTTTTAAACCGGTCCAGCTGAAATAGAATTGGGGTTTAATAAAAATATGTCTATTGTTACTCAACAAATCACCATAATAAGATGATTCCCGAGAAAAAAAGCCATAGTCTAAAGAGGACCCAAGAAACCTGTTATTTTGAACCTTCCCGAAGTAAAATCCCAACGGATTTATTGCGGAATCGTGACAAAATTCGCAGTAGTTTTTTAGAGAAAAACCATAAAGATTTTTTTCACTTAATGTAACAACCCAGAGAGAAGAAGTATCAGCAATACTCAAACTTAGACCACTTGTTGTAACAAAATAAGACGAAAAGCACTTGTTCAAGTAATTAACATCAAAAGGACTTAATAAGTTTAAAATAAGAATTAAAAAAACCATTTTCTTACTGGGCCTGGGTGGAATCGAACCACCGACCTTACGCTT
>JBDRYG010000064.1:0-9689 GCA_039803305.1 Caldifarciminota bacterium | reverse complement strand
TCCTTTTCCTTAAGCACCATTTCGTTTGAAGAACATCTGAAGAAATCGAGGTTTTTATCCTTTTCGAGGAAAGCTTTCAGCATACTTAATACCCTATCGGTATCTCCGGCTGACAAACGGTGTTTTTTCATTATTACGGTCAAAAGATTTTGATAATTGTCCAGATCAGAGGGACTGTTAATACAATCGATTTTTTGAAGAAATTCATGAACAGCATCGCCCAGAAGGGACGATTGTACATCTATCAAGATATTCCCCGAAACCCCTTCAAAATCCTTTTCTATTTTAAGCTCAACTTTTTCGTTTTCTGTGAGGGATGGCTTTCTTATGTCTACTGCCTGGCTACTTGCTGATGTTGCCTTATTAGACACTTTGTCCCCAATCTCTTCTTTGGCTCCAACCTTCGACAGGAGTTCGTTTACCATTGTATTTTCGCAATATATATTTATTAATATGTCTTTAGCCCTTGTAAAAGCCACATATGCTACATTTATCTCCTGAACTAACTCATCCAGTTTTTCTTGGGCATACGCATCAAGAAGCCTTACAAGATCCGATGAATCAAATAACCCAGAGGTGAGGGGTCTAAGAATGTCTCGTTTAATTCTAAAAGGATAAATCACCACTTTATTATCTTTCACATCTTGTAAGAAGTAAACCTTTCTGGAGTCTTTATTACCTTGAGGTGAAAATAGATTTATAACCACTGGAAATTCCAAACCTTTTGCTTTGTGGAAAGTCATTACCTTTATTGCATTTACATTTCCTGGAAGCGGTATTTGGAGTTCTTCTGGCAAGTCTTCTTTATTCAAAAAGTCGTCTAATAATTTACCCAGTTTTTCTATAGTAATACTACCCTGCCTGCTCTCTATACTAAAGATGTAATCCAAAAAACGAGCAACCGGTCCTATATATTCAAGGTTGTTTAAATTAAGTAAGTTTATCAACTTCAAAAGCACCTGGTATAGAGGTTTTGCGTTAATTTCGCTCTTTACTGAAGACAGATCTACACCGCTTTGATTTTTGATAAATCTAATAATGTCAAATTTTCCATTAATTGCAAATTCAATGTAAAACTCTTTTAAAATGACATCCTCGGATTTCTGAGTAATTGAGCTAAATATCTTACCCGTAAGGAAAATTAGGGCAGAAAGCGGATCACCGTTATGCAGAGCTACAAGGAGAGAAATGAGCTCCTGAATTGCAGCCTGGGTAACTACATTCAAACTGGAGAAAGAAACTACTTCAAAGCCACTATCCATAAGACGAGTTGATATTTCCCTTACCAAATCATTCTTGTGAGTTAAAATTGCAATATCTCCTGGAGAATAACCAAGCTCAGATATAGATCTTATCTGCTCTTCAATAACTGAATATGCTTCATCAAGGTATGAAGCATCAGATTTACTGATTTTGATATTTTTAACAAAGCCACCTGAATTCTCAGGAAGCGCTCTTTGATCAATTGGTACCCAAATGGGCAAATATCTACGGATTTCACTCATTAAACGGGATTCCCTTTTTTGGACTTGCACACATCGATTAATTATTTCCTTTAAGCTCTCTTCAAGGAATCTTTCGAACACATCCTCTCGAAATACAATATTATTCACAAAATTTACAATTTTCTCTCTGGATCTAAAGTTAAACCCAGACCCTGAAGATACACAAGGATTTTGATTCAGGGAATACTTTGAAGCCCCTTCCCCTATCAGCAAAGAATGCATGATTTTATAATCAGCGTTTCGGAAGAGGTAAATAGCCTGCTTAATGTCACCAACCAGAAAGACGCTCCCTCCACCAGATAAGATTTCCCTGATAAAGGAGAGCAATATATCCCACTGTAATGGATCAGTGTCTTGAAACTCGTCAATTAAGATGTGTTTGTATTTCAATATGAAACTCATTACTTTTGATGAATATCTTTCGGGTGACCTTAAGTATTCGGCAACTTTTCTGTTAACATCAGAAATAGCCATTCTTCTCATTCTGTTTAGAATGGCAATGTAATTTTTCACGAAAATTGAAGAGTAAAAATGTGCTGCACCATCGTAAATCCTGTTGTATGAGTCATAGGACTGATGAAACTTATCTAAAAATTCTTTCAATACCATAGGGGTGGTTTTTAATTTATTTATAAAGACACCCCATTTCTTTTCTGTCTTATCTTTTAATTTATCAAGAAGCTCTTCGAAATCGTCCCCTTCGAAAAACTTTCTTTTTATTCCGGGACCAAAAGAGCCATTGTATGTTAGCGCAAGTTGTTCGCTTACTGTGAGCTTATTTAAAGAAATTTTTGAGAAACTGAATTTACGAAGAGGCTCAATCACTGCAAGGGAATGATCCTCCTTGTCCTTGAACTCAATTATATGTTCTGTCAATTTGTTCATAATATCCCATTCAAAACTCCCCGACTCTTCCGCCAAATCAAGGGCAATACTTAGGGCTTCTTGAAAATACTGTTGATCAGATAGAACATCCTCGAGGGCAAGGTTCAATAAGTCCTTATCTATGTTCTTCTCTAATTCAATATTTGGTAAAAGCTCCAATTCTAATAAAATTAGAAGCCTAACTCTTTCAACAAAACTGTCAATAGTGCTAACCTGAACCCTTGGATAATTTTCCAGAACAATCCAGAAGACCTCTTGAGACCTTCTTTTTAACTCTTCTTTACCAAATGCATTTACAAACTCAGAATAATGTGAGGAGTTCTCATCTTCTAGTTCTCTTAGTTCTTTGAGAACTTTAAGAATTCTGTGTTTCATTTCCCGGGCTGCTTCTCTTGTAAAAGTGATTGCAAGAAATGTCCTTAAATCATTGGGATTCCGTAAGTATTTTAACAGTAAATACACAAACCTTCTCGCAAGAAGCTCGGTTTTTCCTGAACCCGCTGATGTCGCCACTAATAAAAAATTCTGGTTTGATGTTACAACACTTTCAGACATGATTAAATTATAAACGGCATTTTACGGAATCAGGGCACCCCCCTGGGGGCTGAACAAAATCTTAAGAAATTATTGCAATTTTCTCAAGGTCAATAAAATTTACTTTGTCTTTGTAATGTTCAAAAAGATATTCTTTAACTTCATCTTTGCATGTAAAAAACAGAATTTGCCAACCTTCCTCCGCCACTTTCATTAAGAGATCAATCTCTCTATGGAGCCGTGACCCATCACTTTTTATAAACGGGTCATCAAATACAAAAAATCCCGTTCTATTACCGAGCATTTTTCTGCCCAGGCCCAGCCTGATAGAGAAAAACAGCTGATCAAGTGCTCCTCCAGATAAACTCTCTATATCAAGAACATTACCCTGATTGTCCTCTACTTTCAAAACATTTTTTTCCTGATCAAAGAGAATTCGATTGTACTTTTTCCCGGTTATTTCGCTAAATATCCAGGAGGTATCAGAAAGGTTCGTAAAAAGATCTGTAAATCGTGACTTCATATCCTTATACTCTTCATCAATAAGTTTGATGAGGTACATAACAAGTTCCCTTGTTTTGAGCAATTCATCTTTCCAGTCCTCAACCTTGCTCTTAGCTTCCAGTAAGTCACTTATAGTCTCGATACTAAAGGGTTCACGGGTTATATTGATATATTCGTTCTCTAGCAATATAAATTCCCTTTTTATATCCTCTATTTTTCCACTCAAGAGATCGATTTCCTCTTGCAACCTTTTCTTTCTCTCGTCCAGCTCATTAAGATCAACTCCGGTGGTCGTAGACGATTCAGAATCCCTGCTTTCCACCTCATCTGGCCTGATTTTTACTAACTCTCTTCCTATCTTTATTATGAGGTCTGTATCATCTTCGTACTGTATCTCATGCCCCCACAAGCCTTTTAATTCGCTGATAATGGATCTCAAATCCTCTTCAACATTTCTCCTTTGCTTTACCCTCTCTTCGAGATCCTTTAAATCTTTAACCCTCAGTTTTTCGATTTCTGAGTCAATTAATGTTGTAAGTTCAACTTTCTTCTGCTCTAAAATCTTTATCTTGTCAATCAACGAGGTTTTCAGAGTTTCCATGGAACTCTTCTCACCCTGGAGTCTTTCGAAAGCTTTTTCCTTCTTTTCAACCTCGTTCTTCAAATTTTGCAGTTCATTCTCAATATCTTCTAAGTGGGCAGCTTTCAAGCCAAGACTCCTGGCTCTGTCGAATAGCTCTTTTTGATTAGACAAGAAGTCTCTGATTTCACTTAAAGCCATTGAATAACGCATTACTGAATAGAAGGTGAGAACAAAAAGCAAAACGGGCAAGATAAACAAAAGTGGTATTTTTGTTAAGATCGGTACAGCTATGCTTGTTACGAATAAAACCCCGAAAAGAATCGATAGAATATTCATCTTTTTGCGCAGTTTAAGGTTGAACTCGTACTTTGGGAGTCCGTCCTTGTACTTTATTATCTTATCAATCAGGACTTTTTCGGTTAACTCGATGCGTTGTTTCTCATTCTTTATCTTAAGTGCTTCTGATAATTGCTTATCTAGTTCCTTGATCTTTTCTTCTAAAGGCTTTAACTCCCTTTCTTTTAAGCTTTCTAATTCTTCCTCGGTTCTTTGTAATTCCTCATATCTTTTCTGTAGATTAAACAGGCTCTCATCAGTGTAAATTTTTAAAGACTGTAAACGAGCATTTTGATTTTCGTATCTGTCAAGGAGATCCGTAGATTTATAATATATTTGAGCCTTTCTCAGCTGTTTAACTTTACTTTCAGTTTCCGCAATTTCACCGAGCATCCTCTTTTTTAATGCGATCTCATACTCAATTTCATTTAAATTCTCTTCCTCAATTCTCTTCAACAGGTCAGAAATTCTATTTAAGAAAATTTCAGCAGAATCTAATCTGCTCTTTAGCTTACCAGCCGCCTCAGTGTCTCGGAAATCCAGGTTTGGCGTTAAATTATTTACTTCAAGCAAGCTTTTCAAAACTGCAGAAATCTCGTTAACATAGGTGCTGCTCAATCTGTCCATAGCCTTTTGGAATACCTCATTCTTCTTTTCCTCAAGTTCATACGGCAATTCACTATTTAGAATGAAGTAAAGACGGAACATTTCACTCCTTGTTAGTGGGCTTTCGAGCTTTGTACCACTCCTTAAGCTGTAGATTTTCCCTTCATCTTCGATCTCCAGAACAACATCAATATTAGAATTTACTCTAAAATTATATAATCTGTCCCAGCTTGTGCGATCACCCTTGAAATTGAATGGAAGAGAACTCAGGATAGCCTCAATGGTCAATGTCTTACCAGCTTCGTTGGAGCCCCAGAATAGATTGAAAAGTCCAGGTTTTAGAGCCTCTTTAAATCTCAGGGGCCCAAATTTATTAATTTCGATTCTCGTTATCTTCATATCCTTTTCACCTGACTCTTAAAAGGGCTTCAATAAACATTCTCTTTAAAATAACTTTTTCTTCTTCACTTCTATCAGAATGTTCAATTTTATCAAATATGTTTCTGCAAAACGGCTTTGACATTATAGTGCTTATGTCTCTGACCTCGTTCCACATTTCATCAAGTATCACTCTATCACCCCATATTGATTTCAAACTTGATAAAACTCGTTCCGAAAAGTCTCTCTCTCCAATGCCCGAGATACTGCGGTTTAAAAAACCTTTTACGCTGAATAGTAACCTCACGGTACTTGATTTCTGAAATTCTTCCCGAACTCGTTGAGTAACTGCGTCTACAGGATCGGGTTCAAAACCAGTAAGATTTATTGCCAAAGACTTGTAGTAGTAAGTATCAAGAGGTACCCTCTCAAAGCCTTTTAATCTCTTATCCTCGATTTCTACAAGATTAACGCTTCTCACACCCTGATCAGACTTAGTAACTGACACCGGAGATCCTGAGTATATAAAGTTTCCACCGTCGCCAAAAGAAAAATCTCCGTAAGCATTGTGATAATGCCCTGCAAGAACCAGATTAATATTACCCTGTTTTGTTATATAAACAAGGTTGACAGAAAAGGCTTTTCCGGTCTCCTCCCCGGTTACTTTACTTCTTGCCCTGACTCTAAGGACTACTTCTTCCAGATCACCATGATATATGAAGATATTGAGAAAATCTCTTGATAACTTTTGGACAGTGGCAGCAAGGTTAAGATGGAAAGTTTCAGGGACAATAATTGTTGAATAAGGGATTGTGAAGAAAGTGACACCAAAATCAATATCCTGATAGATATTGTTTTCGTGGTTTAGAACAATAGCAGAATTTCCGAAATCCCTTTGTGTCAAATACAGGGTGTAATCGTGATTCCCTGGAATAACAATAACCTTAAATGGTAGATCATTAAAAACCGTTCGCAGGTTTGTAAATAGTTCTGAGGCTGATTCAGGGTCCTGGAATAAATCTCCCGCAATAACCAGATAGTCCCCTTTGAGTTCTTTTGTTTTTTCAATAACCCTTTCAAGTGCTTCAAATCTCTCTGGATGTTCCTTATGAAGGTGAATATCCGAAGTGTGAATTATCCTCATAGTTTAATTTTATCCATCTATAATTGTAAAGTCAAACTCCTTAAACTTTAACGCTTCCAGATCAACGAACGGATAAACTCAGGGAATTTAGAAGGCAGTTAAATTAAATCAAATCAGCAGGTCTTGTTATCACAGTGAAAGGATTCAAACTGTAATGTAGTATGGCTTACTCCTAACTTTTCGCTTAAAATTCTATTTATTTTATCATGAATGACCTGAGTCTGACCGACTGGCATGTCATCCACTTCAACATGAGCCTCAAAAAATATTTCTCCATCCTTTAGACTCCACACATGAACATGATGAACCCCTTTGACGCCCTCTACCTCTGAGAGAAGTCTGGAGATTTCAACTTCATCCACTCTAAATGGTGCCCCCTGGAGAATAACCCTGAAAGACTCAGTAATAACACCAATGGCTTCCTTAATTATAAACACTGCGATTAAAGCACTTATTAATCCATCAAGCCAGTAAATTTTAAATATCCTGATCGCAATGGCACCAATAACTACACCTACAGAAGAGAATGTGTCTCCAAGCAGGTGAAGGAAGCTGGACTTAACATTGAGACTTTCATCCACATGCCTGTGTATAATAGCAATAGATAATAGATTTCCCAATAAACCAAATACACTTACTGCCAGCATAACATCAAAAATAATGACTTCCGGGTGAAATAGTCTCCTAAAGCCACCAATTATCATGTTGGCGGAAATAACGGAAATTGCAAAAGCATTCACTAATGCTGCTATAATTTCAAATCTTTTGAAGCCGAAAGTATATCTACTGCTCTTTCCCTTCTCTGAGATTATAATTGCTACAAGGGCAAGGAGCTGTGACAAAGCATCCTGCAAGTTATGGAGTGCATCAGATAAGAGTGCGTTACTCCTCGAGGTTAAGCCCCCAAATATTTCTACAAGGGCTATAAAAAAATTAATTGAAAATACGAAAAAGAGCCTTCTTTTCACGGTATTAAATAATAAACCAAAAAACCTGTTCTTCATCAATCCATAAACCAACTCATTGAAAATCCGCTGTTTTTACTTCATCATTAAATTTAGCTGGAGGGGTGGCCGAGTGGTTTAAGGCGCACGATTCGAAATCGTGTATCCCCGTAATTGGGGATCGTGGGTTCAAATCCCACCCCCTCCGAAAATACTTATGAGAGTGTTTCTGGCATTTGATATACCTGACGACATCAAAACACAAATTCACGACATTATTAAAGAAAAGGGAAAGCAAATTCAAGGGGTAAAATGGGTTGAGCGGGAAAATCTTCACATTACCTGTAAATTTTTAGGCGAAATCAACAATCATCAGCTAGAAGAATTGAAAAGATCATTAAACGAAAGTTTTAACAAAAATGAGAGAATTAAGATTAATCTCAAAGGATTTGGGGCATTCCCTAATTTTAAGAGACCAAGAGTGCTCTGGATAGGTGTTGACGGGGAGAAGGATAAACTTATAAGTGTGTGGGAAAAAATTGAGGATATAACAAGGAAGTTAAAGATTGGAGAATCAGAAAAAGATTATATTCCTCATCTTACCTTAGGCAGAGTAAAAGTTCCAATTGCGGTAAATTCTGACTTTATTTCATATACATCCAGAGAAATCACCATCTCCTCAATAGTAATATATCAGAGCACTTTGACACCTCGTGGTCCAATTTACACAAAAATAGGAGAGATTAAATTATGAAAGAAAAAATACTGACTAAAGCCCGTGAGATACTCGACATTGAACTGGAAGCTCTGAAGGAGCTAAGGGATAGTCTTAACGAAAACTTTTATAGAGCAATAATGCTGCTTCTCAAATGTCAAGGAACTATAGTTGTAACAGGCGTTGGTAAATCTGGAATAGTTGGAAGAAAGTTGGTTGCTACACTCAACGGAGTTGGAATTTCATCAGTTTTCCTCCACCCCTCTGAATCACTACATGGTGATCTTGGGATGATTCAAAAAGACGATGTCCTTATTGCAATTTCTAAAAGTGGACAATCGGACGAATTTAGTGTAATTTTACCTTATGTCAAAAGATTGGGAATTCCCATAATTGGCATAACATCGAATCTAGAGTCGGATCTTGCGAAAAATTCAGATATTGTGATACATGTAAGAGTTGACAAAGAGGCATGCCCTTATAACATAGTACCCACATCTTCTACCACTGCAATGATCGCTCTTAGCGACGCTATAGTCCTCGTCCTTGCTGAATTAAGGGGTGTTGATATAAATAAGCTTGCTTCCCTTCACCCCGGAGGGACAATAGGTAAAAAGTACTGGCTAAAGGTTGAAGATATGATGCTTACTGGCCCACAGCATGTTCCGATTGTTACACTGGAGACCACGATGAAAGAAGTAATTCTTGAAATGACACAGAAAAGAGGGATAACAAGTGTGGTCAATGAAGAAGGAAAAGTAGTGGGAGTTATTACGGATGGGGATCTTAGAAGACTTCTTGAAAAAACAAATGATATCTTCCATTTCAAAGCCAAAGATGTAATGAATACTTCCCCTAAGACTATTACAAAAGATGAACTTGCCGCCACTGCTGCCATGAAAATGGAAAATTACGGAATAACGGCCCTTATAGTTGTGGACAATGACAGAAAGCCGATAGGCATTATACATCTTCATGATTTGATGAGAGCAAAGGTTATATGAATAAGTGTCCCCTAAAAATTCAAGTATCATCCCTTTTGGCTGTACTAATTGCACTAAGTTGTGAGATTACAAAACACAAGAAAGTAGAGAAAGAAAACGATTCTTTTACCAAACAGGAGACTTACAGCATCTTTTTCGAGATCAAGGACTATGAGGATAAAAGATTGGATATTTACGCGCAAAAAGCTGAGTACAGTGGAGACACTACAATAATTTACGACTTCAGAGCAAATTTCTACGACCAGGACTCAGTTATTGCCACAATGATAGGGGACACTGGAAAAGTGCAAGAGTATTCTGGTTTTATGGAAGTAAAAGGCAAAGTAAAACTCATATCGACAACGGGAGATTCACTCTTATCCGGAAAGTTAATCTGGAGTAAGAGACTAAACTTAATTTACAGCCCGGACGAATCAATCCTCTACAAGGAGGGGAAAGTCATAAGGTCCAGTGGACTCGAGGCAGATCCTCAGTTAACAAAAATCACATTTAAGGGGAAAGTTTATGTGGAATGATGAAACAAAATACAGGGATGAGCAAGAATACACTGA
>JBDRYG010000063.1:0-9889 GCA_039803305.1 Caldifarciminota bacterium | reverse complement strand
TGACATACTATTAAGATACGGAGGCGATGAGTTTATTGCTATTTTATTTGACATGGATTACGAGACAGCGGTTAAAGTCTTGGAAAGATTGTTGGAAAAATGTAAATTAAAGGAATTTTCTAAATTAAATCTGACGATTAGTATAGGCGTAGCGGGCTTTCCAGAGCACGGCCAGAGTTTAGAAGATTTGTTTGAACTGGCAGATAAAAGCCTATACAACGCTAAAAGAAACGGGCGAGGACAAATAGGGGTGTTAGAGAAGGGAAAAACTTTATCTTTGCCTTCCCCTGAATTGGTGGGCAGAGACAATGAACTTAATACCTTAGCACACTTTTTAAAGAACACTGAGAAAAAACTGATTCTAATAACGGGTGAGATTGGCATTGGTAAGACAAGGCTTTTGAGGGAACTTTTAAAAACCCAAATACTTAAACATAACTCTAAATTCGAAATAACCCTCTCACCCTTAACGTCATCAATTCTCCTTTACCCCTTCAGAGAACTTCTCCGTGAGATATTACATAGAAATCCTACGGTTGTCGAAAGGTTAAGCTCCTTTTCTAAGGCTGAGCTCTCCAAACTCTATTCAAATAACCCCAGGAATGAGGATGTGACTATTTATTTTGTCGATAAATACAGATTATTCGAAGCATTTTCTGAGCTCATGAAACTGGTAGCTAAAGATTTACACTATCTCATCATCGACAACCTTCAATGGGCAGATCGCTATTCGGTCGAACTTTTGCAATACTTACTGTTAAATATGGAAATAAAGAATTTGAGCGTTATTGCCACTGCAAGAACTGAGGACTTAACTGTAAAATCTTATCTTAGAAACTTAAGAAACCTTAAGTCTGATATTAAATTTTTCGAATTAATCCTTGACCATCTGGATAAATCTAGTGCTAATGAACTATTAACATACATCCTTAATCAGCCTGTCGAAAAAGACCTTTTTGAGACCATATATGAAAAAAGCAATGGCAATCCCTATTTCATCGGCGAACTCATACAACACTTTATAAGGCGAGGAAAAATTTACTGGAGTGGCGATAAATGGAACTTTGCCAGAGAAAAAGAGGTTGACCTTCCAGATTCCATTGCAACAGCCATTGAGATGAAATTTGCAAACCTACCAGCTTCTGCAAAAGAACTTGTCGAGTACATCTCAGTTTTTGGACGGCCAATTTCCTTAGAAACTTTGGAGAAAATCATGCAAAAACCAGCAAGTGAACTCATGGAAACCCTACTTTACCTTACTGAATATACTGTTCTCGAACGAATAAACTTTAACAAATACTGGTTCCATGAAAATATAATTTCAGAAGTTATCTATGATCTAATCAGTCCAGAAAAGAAAAAGAACATCCACTTGAAAATTGCCCGTGTGCTCAGTGAAGAAAAAATTGAATATGCTGAAGAACTGGCATACCATTTATTCTCGGGAGGCGATACAGAAAAGTCTCTAATTTATTCCGTTAAAGCAGCTGAAGAAGCACTTGCACTTTATGATTTAGACAAAGCCATCTATTTTTACACCTTAGCCATATATATATTGGAGAAAAAGACAGAACTTAGAGATTTGCAACAATTAGCTGAAATGATGTTAAAACGCGGGCAACTTTTTGAAACACTGGGAGAAACTGACAAAGCCATAAATGATTTTAACAATACCCTAAACTTAGCATTAAAAATAGGTACTCCTGAATTGCAGTTCGACGCCTTAAACAATTTAGCCCTTGCCTACATAAAAAAGGCCGACTTAGACTCAGCAAAAAAGACCATTAGGGAGGCAAAAACTATTGCAAAAAGTCTGCAAAATGAGTCCATGCTTGCAAAGTGTTATATAGCAGAGGGAATATTGAATGAATATAACTCCAAATTTGCAAGAGCCACTGTTTGTTTTCGAAGAGCCTTAGACATTTCGACTAAAGTAGCCAACAAAGAATTAACAATCCTTGCACTCAACAATCTCGCTGACATAGAATGCGAGATCGGTAACTTCGAAAGTTCAATCCAACTTCGACAAAAAGCATTTGAATTATGCAAAGAGATTGGCGATAAAAAGAAAGAGGTGGTTACTATTTTGAATTTAGGAAGTACCCACGCTGCTCTTGGAAACGCAAATCTGGCAAAGGAATTCTACATAGAAGCTATGAAAAGAGCCGAAGAAATTAGAGATTTATATTTCAAAGGCGTTGCATTACATAATTTAGGTTTAATCCTCTTCCACATAGAGAGCGAACTTGATAGAGCAGAAAAACACCTTGAAGAAAGTCTAAAAATATTCCATATCATTGGGGACAAAAACGCTGAAGTAAGCAACTTAAACTCTCTCGCCGTGGTTGCAAGACATAAAGGAAATTTTCCAAAAGCAGTCACTTATCTTAATAAGGCAAAGGCAATAGCAACAAAAATCAAAAACCCTTCATTAAAATACTTTGTTATATTTAACACAGCCGTCACTCTCTGGGAAACCAGTAAATACAAAAATGCTCTTAAGTATGCAGATATGGCCAAAACCATCATGCAAAAGACCAATTTTAACTGGCGCGAAGGTGAAATTTGGGAAATTAAGGGCGCAATTCTTTACCACATGGGTAACTTTGAAGAAGCAAAAAAGTGCATAAAAAAGGCTTTAGAGGTAAATACACAAACCCAGGATGCTACAAGAATAGCTCAAAGTTTGTTAGCTGAAGCAAATATGCTACTAGATGACCTGGATTTGCAAGGTGCAGAATCGGTCTTAGAAAAACTTGAAAAATTGAACCCTAAAGACTTTCCTCTATATACAAGATTTGAAATATTATCTCTCAAATGTCAACTTAGTGCATTAACGAACCGCGCATTTGAAGTTAATAAAATCATAGAATTTCTCACCAAATTCAGACAACAATCGATGTTCCCATTTTATGTTAAAGGTACCATTACTTTGGCTCTCTGTAAGATTTGTGTAGGAGATTACAGAGAATCCCTCGAACTCCTCTCAATTGCAGCAACTTACGCAAAAAAACTGAAAATGCACTTTTACCTATCAAGGGTGCTATTTCTTGAAAGCCTTGTGTTACGAAAAATGGGTAAAATTAGAAGAGCTCACGCTTTAACTCGGAGAGTTTCAGAAATACTGAAAAAGTGTAACGCTGAGCCATGGATCGAAAAATACAGGGAATACGAAGAAAAGTTTAACAAGATTACTTCTTAGAATTCAAGCTCATCGGGAAATGGTCGCAAATATGCCTGTGTAATTAAATATTCATCCCCAAATCGCAAAGCAAAGTTTCGCAGAATCTCAAGAAGTACACTCAAACTTATTCTACCCTCAACAAACTTTCGAAGAAGTCCCTGAATGTGTATTTTTTCGCCCTTTCCAAGAAACTCCGAAAAATGCCCTACCACATGCTGAATAACATTCACATGGGCGCGGGGATTAGGTTTTTTCTTCATAGCATCCCTAAAGATATCAATATACTTTCTCTTAACTTCAAGAAGACCCAACTTATCCCAGTTAGCAAGCAACTGGCCAAGTTCTCTCAATTTCGATGGGCTATATAACATCAAAAGATATTTATAACGCCGGTGAAAAGCCAGAAGATCACTAATCCTGTCCTCACCATTAAAATTTTCTCTTAAATCAGCAAAGGCAAAAATCCTCGTCAGGAAATGATATCTTATCCAGAAGTCTCTGAGTCTTCCCTCATCCTCTACAGGCATCCAGGGGTAAAAACTCATGGCTATTTGGGCAAAAATACCACTAGTCTTAGAAATCACTTTCTTTCCTAAAGAGTCATATAAAAGAGTATCTTTAACCCCACAACTTGGCGACTTGGCTTTGAGTAAAAACCCGTCCACATCCTTAAGATCCCCAATGAAACCTTTAGAAAAATTTTCCATTTTTTCTGTAAAATCCTCACCCGTTCCGGGTCGAAAGACTTTTACTACTCCGTTCTCGTCCCTTTTAAGACTTATAGGTTCTCTCGGTACCCCCAACCCAATTTCCACCTCCGGACAAACAGGAACAAATTCCACAAACTTACCTAAAAGTTCTGCGAATTCGTCTTTTACAATACCCCCATTGTATCTGACTGGTTCAAAGTTAATACACTTTGAAATAACAATCCTCGGCCTTGGGAACATATTCATCCTCCTACGAGCTTGGCAACCCTTGCCAAATATTTTTCAACCTCAAACTTACTTCTTAAACCCCTTTCCGACATATACCTGACTGTGCCAAAAACTGGTCTTTCTTTAAAAGGCCTGTCATGAAGTCCAAAACACCACCCAATGCCTGCATAGCTATTGGGATCCCTCCCATCCAGGGCGTATTTGTTATTTAAATAAACCAAAATCCTGTAAGCCTCATCAATATTAGATGTCCACTCAATAATTTTCTTCCCCCAGTACATTCTCATATAGTTGTGAATCTTTCCAGTAAATACAAGTTCTTTTTGTGCAGCGTTCCACAGAACATCGTGGGTTTTAGCATCCTCCAATTCCTCTTTAGAGTAAAGATACTCTCTCCTGTCATTTTCATGATTTTTCAGAGACTCATAAGCCCATCGGGGAAGAATTCTCGCTAAATCATCAAGGTCCTCAGAGTAATAGGTAAAATTATGGGCTAACTCTCTTCTTACTACTAATTGTTCAAAAAGCACATCGAAGTTCTTGGAGTCTGTATCCACTTTAGAGGCCTCTTTAATTAACTCCAGTGGGCTAATAAATCCATAATGAAGATAAGGGCTCAGATGCGATTCCACATCAAAGGCTGGATTACTCCTTAGCATAGCAAACTGGTGAAAGTTGCTTTCTAAAAAATGTTTCAAAATCATGCGACCTTGCTTTTCGCCACCGCGGAAGGGAGTCTCTGGAAACTTTTCTTGATAATGCATCTTTAAAAAACTATCAAAATTATCTAAGTCTACTTCCAGGACTGGCTCTAACTTCTCCCCTTTATAGGTAACCTCCTGGAAATTGAGAAAGTTTCTATAAATCTTGAGAATTTTGGGTCTTAGTGCGTAAGCACCCACCTCTTGCTTGCTACTTACGACCTTTACGGGCACTAAAAGATTGTTATCCACCTCAAATATTGTCGCATCAAGCCTGTTGTACACCTCTTCCTTCAATCTCCTTAAAAAGGGCAAGTAAGAAACGTCAGTAATTAAAACTTTAGCATCTTTATAATATTGAGTGATTACATCCTGGAATTTACCACGTCTTACATGGAATGTTAAACCCCTCTCTTCTAATGCATTTTTTAATTCCTTCACGCCCTCTAAAAAGAACTTCATACTTCGGTAATTCGCCTCTGGATAAAATGGATTCACAATGATAAGGACTATAAGGGGCAAACGATATTCATTGGAAAGGTAAATGGCGAATTCCAGACCGAAATTAAAAACACTCCTTGGCGCTCCCTGAATCCAGTAAAGAATGTACCTTCCACTTGAACTGCCTACCTTAATATGCCTGATTCTCAGTTGAATATGCTCATTCATTTAAAAATTATACAGGATGCCTATGATGTGCTTCAGCTAAAAAGGAGTATGTTCTGAAATGATTTTACCTATTGACAAATTCCAAGGATTCATCAATAATAATAATGATGCAAAAAGGAGGAGTAATATGATATTTGCTATGTATTTAGCTATTGTATTAAACCTTCCGCGGACTCTCACAACTCAACCATCAATGGCTTTAAGGGAAAAAACTCAAAACAATATTATAAGAATCTCGGAATACCAGTTAAACTCAGGTGTACAGTTAAAAGAAATAGAGGAAAAACAGATAACAAAACCGACTTACATAGGAAATTACACAAATTTGCAAGGTGAAAAGGCGGACAGAGACACCTTCAAATACGATGATGGAACATTCGAGGCTTATTATGGAGACCCCACATATAAATATTTCTATGCTTTCTTCCCGGTTTCCCGCCATAGACCTGGCTACAGTCCGGCGGATTCTACCTTCATTCTAACCAGTGTTAGATTTATGGTCTATTATCCAAGAGCTAATGCTGTTTGCAGTGTGCTTGTTTATGATAAGTATGGAACAAGAAAAAGAACTACCTCTTACAGCTTCCCATCTAACATAAACGGAGCCCAATGGTATGAAGTACCCGTGAACCCGACAAATCTCTATGATACATTTTTGGTCATGGTATATCTACCAACAACTCGCATAGGAAATCTATACTACAATACCGCTTGTCTTGATAATTCCAACCCAACAGGTGGTTTAACAGGGGTATATTATAACAACCAATTCTATTACTGGTCTAACTACGATGTTATGATTCAAGCTATTGGCCATTTTGAGCAAATTCACGATGTTTCTGCTTGGGAGATGGTTTTTCCAACTCTACCTTATCGGGTAGCAGAGCCTGAATCCTTAGTCTGGAGGGTGTATAACTTCGGGAATTACGACGAGTCTTCCGTTCCCGTTACAGTAATTCTTGGAAATAATGAGTACAATTTAAACTTAAACAGTATCTCAAAAAAAGATTACACAGAAATAATTACACCCCAGAGATTCACCGTATCAGGAGAAGGTCTCATGAGGACTACCTTCTGGACTTCCTTGACCAATGACTATGACAGGACCAACGACACTTTTCCCGACTTTTACATTTACTTCTTCCCAAAATACACGCCATATGCTGAGGACTTTGATTTTATCTCCTCACTCTCCAATGCCGGTTGGACAGTTGTCAATAACGATGGTGGAACTCAGCAATGGTCCTTAGCTTTTCATAAATCTTTCTCCAATTCGGGCTGGCAATTTGTCGCATCTCGGTACGAGTCATCCACCCTTAGGAACGATGACTGGCTCATATCGCCAGCCATAGGAATATATGATACCTGTGCCACCGCTATAGGATTTTATGCGAGGGCTATAAGTTCCAATTATCCGGAAAGTCTTGAGGTCTGGGTCATGAGCGGGACATCTCCAGGTGACACCATTGAAGCGCTGTACAGGGGCAGGCTGACAAACACTTATAAAAGATTCACCTACTCACTGGATAAATACAGAGGACAGGAAGTCCGGATAGGCTTTAGAAATAGAGGATTGGATCAGTACTACATCTTTCTCGATGATTACTATGTGAGGCAGTTACCATTACCACCAGGCTGCACTATGATGGAAGAATTTGAAGAAATTCTTACTCCCCCAGGCTGGGCTATTGAGGGGGATCTATGGAGAGGTGGTTCCCCTCAGGACGCTGGCGTAAGTGACGCAGGTACAGGTAATGTATTTTATTTCCTGAGTAATTCAACACCTGGTTCTTCTTCAACCCTTTATTCACCGATATTTAAAGCAAATCTTCCAAATAATAGAGTTTCTTATAGATTCCTGTACCACAATACCAGTGGAAATGATTCCCTCCAGGTATGGATGAGAGTTGCTGATCAAAGCTGGCAGTACATTAATACCTACTTCACCACTGACGGATGGGATACAATCATTGGTGGTCCCATAATCGTTGAAGGTAAAGAGAATTATATTCTTCAATTCCGATTCATAGGATATGCAGATGGTGGAAATTCCAACATGGCAATTGACAATATTGAAATTTACTCCGATGTAATTACAGAAAATCCAGAGAATTTATTAACACCTTCCTTCACTGTAAAAACCCATGGGAAATCCCTTGCCATTGAACTACAAGGACTAAAAAGTGGCGTCCAGCTTGCCCTCTACGATGCACAGGGTAGAGCCCTCTTTTCAAAAAAGTTAGAGAAAGATGCCTTAGTAATCACACCCCAACTCAAAGCAGGCGTTTATTTTGTGGTAATTGACGGCGATTTGAAGGTTTACAGAAAGATCATCCACCTGCGATAAGAACAGCTTATACAAGATAGTTACCATGCACAGGCTTTTCGTGAGTCTAAATATTACTACTTAACGATGATTTTTCCCTTCCTCATAACTTTACCTGATTTAAGAAAACAAAAGTATACCCCTTTGGATGGGAAAAGATCCCCACTTAAGACAATTTCTCTTTTGGAGACCGGAGCATCGTCCTTGCTTCTTAGTACCAAACGTCCACTAACATCAAAAATCTCCAGCACAAAAGGTCCACCGGAAAGTTCAATTTCAAGAAGCCCAAAGACTCCTTTTCCATCCCCTCTTACACAAAATTCGAGGCCACTCTCGTTAATAGGGCTACGAACAGCTGTATAAACAGGCACTGTAGTCTTAATAACTATAGCTTCATTTAACCCGGCACCAGGCGGAGTCAGGTAAGTTCTAAAGTACAGATAATAGTCGAAACCCAGCTCAGGAGCAAGAAGTTCTTGATTTTCACCCCAGTTTACAACATAATCGCCTGAAGAATTAAATTCTCTTCTTATCGAATTAAGAACCGAATCGTTACCCGAATTAACGACTTCTAAGACTTGCTCACAGGGAAGAATGTTTGAAGGCAAGTGAGAAGAGGTAGTTACAACAATATATTGATTTGCTTGAAGTTCTTCTGGGAAAAACTGAAAACTAACCCAGGGTGTATCCTGTGTTGGATTAGTCCGTACCCAGGTAGGGTTTGAATAGGTTGACACGTAAGTATATCTATTACTCCATGAACCACCAGGAGGGCATAGTACCGATAAAAAATAAACCCTGTAGTCGTATCCACTGTCTGGCAACGCTATGGTTGGGTTCAACCCAAAAGTCTTAATCCAGTAGCCCGAGCCTATATTTGAGACCCTTTCTTGATACATCACATTTCCGGTAGAACGGTTTTTTATCTCAAACACAAGGTCCGCAGGGCTCTGTGTAGGAGCAATGTAAAAGCTGTCAACTACTGTAAAATTCTCTCCAGCTTGGACCTCAAGGGGATAAGACTTAAAAACAACATAGCTCGTATCGAAAGCCTGGGAAACCACAGTTATAGGCAACAAAGAAGTTGAAAAATATGTGATCCTATTATCCCAATTTCCACCCTGTGGAACTAAATAGCTCAGAAAATAAACCTGATAGTTCTGACCCGTTGATGGAAGATTAACATTAAAAACCCTTGTGCCATATCCTGAAGATAAGTTTGAAACCCTGTTCTGATATAGAACCGCCCCATCACTAACCCTCTTGACTTCAAGGATAAGGTCACAGATTTGGTGGTAAGATGCGATATAAAAACTATCTTTAACTTGGAATGTAACCCCCGCTGTAATGGTTGTCTCTGGAAAATCACTAAGTAGAGTAAAAGACGGCTTTGAAATATTTAAATGGGCACATAGCCCCTGTGCGTAAGCAAGCCCCTGTTTTAACCTGTGACCACGCCAGTCATAGGCGTACCTCCAAGATTCGTTGTACGAGCCATTATAATCAATAAAAGAGCCTTCGCCAAGAATCGAGGGCATGTTTGTATAAACAAGAACATAATAATTTGCGGTCTTAACACCTCTATCAGTATAAGAGTAAGCACGCACTAAGTATCTATGAGTTGAATCACGCATGTTAAAGGAATTGCTACTTCCATAGGTATAGCAATAAGTTTCGGTCCCTTGAGCACTCCCGTTATAAGCATTCTGATGAACCGATATAAATCTATCCACATTATTAGAATTTGCGTAATTGACCCTGTCCTGCAGCGACACATCCCAATCGCCCGTTCTTGTCATTAGAACCTGTGAAATGTTTGAATTCATAAGCATAAAGTGCTTGGCCCAGTTGGCAACATGTAAATTGGCTTCCTTTTCTGTAAAGTAAGAGCCTGTAGATCCTGGGTCACTTCCACCATGACCAGGATCTAAACAAATCTTGTAAGCCGCATTAACTAGTCCTGTGGTCAATATAAAAACCACTAATCTTTTCATATCTTCTTCACTCCTTGTAAAGGACAAAGTCTATCTTGCCTTCAAAGGTATTATATACCACTTTTTTGCCATCGGGG
>JBDRYG010000062.1:0-10115 GCA_039803305.1 Caldifarciminota bacterium | reverse complement strand
GAGAGATAGGCGATTCCTTATTCGGGTAAGTGCTGAACACGACTTAATCTGGAACAAAGGTCACGAGCCTGAGAAAAAGGGAAGCGAGTGGAGAATTAAGGTGCTAGGTAGTTTTAGGGTCCTTTAAACTCCGTTTTAGTGTTTTTGTTCGAATAAATGATTTTTAAAGTGAATTCAATAAGTTTTAGAAGGACAAAAGTTATTTACAATCTTTATAGCTCTTTTTTAAAATTCTTCGCTCAACAGGAAATCAGGTAGATAAAAATGTCTGATACCTAAATACTCCTCTGGCTGGAACCGGTCAAGGGAAATAACTATTTTGGGGTAGTTGTCGCCAATTTCAAGGAGATTCCTAAATTCGCGTTCCTTAACCTGTTCTGTTGACAATGTGGTACAAACCTGAATGTAAATTATTCTGTTACCTTTTTCTGCAACGAAGTCAATTTCCCTGTTGTCGAGTGTTCCCTGGTATACTCTATATCCTCTTACGAGGAGTTCGTTGATTACCATGTTTTCTAAAATCCCTGATATATCTCTTTCTCTATATCCAAAAAGTGCGTGGCGCAACCCCCAGTCCGCAGGATATATTTTTCCGTTTAGTTCTAAAAATCTTAAACCTTTAATGTCAAACCTTTTAATGCGATTAATCAGAAAAGAGGATTCCATAAAGTAAAGATAATTCAGGACAGTATCCACAGAAGATTTCCGCCCTTCTTTTTTCAAAAATTCGCTAATAGATCTGGCGGATGTTATGTTACCGAGATTATCAAAGGTAAATTTTAGGAGAGCTTGCAAAAGGTGTGGCTCTCTTATTTCAAACCTCTCGACTATGTCCTTGAAATATATTGTGTTCAATATGTCTTCCAGATACTTATATATGTCTTCTTCTTCTGTTAAATTGTAAATGTGGATACCGGGCATTCCGCCAAATTTTATAAAGTTTTTTAACTCTTTTTCCTGATCTCCGCCATGTCTGAAGGTGAGAAATTCTGCAAATGTAAGCGGATAAACCCTTATTTCTGTGTACCTACCTCTCAAAAATGTTGCTATGTCAGAGGATAGAATTTTTGAATTAGAGCCTGTCACGAATATTTCAAACTCTTCGGGATTCAAAAGGGATATTAAGGCCTTTTCCCAGTTTTCAACTCTTTGAACCTCGTCTATAAAAATAAATTTCTTACCCGGAGTAGTTTTGGTCAGATTTTCAATATATTTTGCCAGATCTAAGTAAGTCCTTAAGTGGTCAAATTCAAGGGATTCCATGTTAATGTAGATTATGTTTTTTTTAGGTAATCCATTTCTTTGTAATTGCATGATCAATAATTTTAGGAGACTACTTTTGCCAACTCTTCTTAATCCTGTGAGTACTTTGATGAACGGGCGCCCTATATTACTTTCCAATCGTTTAAGATATATTTCCCTTTTGATGAGTGGCATATATCGATTATAATCGACAGTTTCTAAATTTTCAAATTTTTGTCGACTATAATCGACAGTTTAGAAAGGTTGAATTAAGACATCTCCAAAATCAAAAATTGAAGGTTGTGTTAAATAAGGAGAATAGCACATCTCGCAAGTTCTTAATATGTGAAAATTTTTTAATTACATTTGAACTAGTTTTCACACTGAGGAAAATAAATTGGTACTATAATTTCGCGATTTTCTTTAATATAGATGGGTTTGAATTTTTTGCACATTACATTCCAGTTTTTAAGTTAAGTTTCTGAAGTTCAAAGCGTTGTAAAAGTATGTATTCTGGCATCTCTTTTGCAACCTAAAAATTTATCAACAAGGAGGGTCGTCATGGAAAGGCTTGACTGGGGGATGGGCAAGGTAACAACAGCAAAGGGATGTGTGTGCACATGTGCGTGCGGCGGTGCTAAAAGAGACCTGCCCTGGGCTGCTGTATTAACAGGCGCCTTTGCCGCAGGCACGGTAGATTATGCGGTGGCAGATAGATAAGTCATTCTTTTCGGGGCCTCTTCGGAGGCCCCAACTTATTTTTAAACATATGTTGCGTGAGAAGTATTTTGCACAATTTTTTAAAAATTTTTTATGCTTTGTTTGCGTCTTAAAGTGTGTAAATTTGTTAATAATCTGGGTGGTTTAACTTAAGGATTTAAAGGCATAGAAAATACTCGCAAGAGGTGAAAATGGACAGGAGTCTAAAAGTAAAAGGTTCTGGTTTGTTGAAGTTTTCTACTTCAAAGGGGAAATACCTTTTTAATAGTCTAGAGAGGACAATTTACAGGCTTAATGGGGGCAAAATGGCGGTTTTTGTGCCAACTATTGCCTTAGATCCAAGACCATTTAACGTGCCGACAATAGAGTTGATTGAAAACATCCTTAATTCAAAGCTCAATCAGTTAGTTCTTAATTTTACTGAGCGATGTAATCTTAGATAAAAATCTGTCTCTCATAAGGTTATGTTTTTGCTTTTAAAAGATGGTGAAGTGGTTTGCGATGGTCCCCATAGCATTTTATGGGATACATGTGCAATTTATAGAGAAATGTTTTTAAAGTCAACAGGAGGAGTTGGTAATGTGGTGGATTCTCATCATTCTAAGTACAGCATTAAGAACTGATGTTATTTTCATACCGGAGCTTTTTAAGAAACCCGATTGCAGCCAAAATTCAACTTTGAGAGAGGACGGGGTGCTAATTAAGGATTTTTTGGAAGTTTTTCCTTCGGATGGTTCGCAGCCAGAAGTGTCCACAGAGGTATTTGTTGGGAAGTATTCAGACAAACTGTATTTTCTTTTTATATGTAAAGCGAAGGGTAGAGTTCAACACAGACTTTTGAAGCGTGATGAATTTCGTATGGATAATGATTGGGTTGCTGTGGTTATAGACCCTGATAATTCTGGTACAAGGTTCTATGCTTTTGGGATTAATCCTGCAGGCTCAATTTTTGACTATCTTCAGTTGTCAGGCACTGCTAACTTTTCCTACGATTTTCAATGGATAGGGGATGCAGCTGTTTTTGATTCTGCCTGGCTTGCATTGTTTGAGATTCCCCTTTCACTGTTTAGTAATATTAAAAGGGACAATTTCAAAATCCAGTTTTTAAGATTCAGACCGTCTTCTGCCTTTTTTCAGTATGTATGGCCCCCTGTTCCTGCTTCTTCGAATGAAGATCCCTTCGGTGCCTTTTCACTTACTGAGAACAAAATCAAAATGCTTAGCGTTAATTTAATTCCTTACTGGACACTATCCAGTAATTCACCTTTTGGTTTAAAAAATATTCAAACGAGAAGTGGAATTACGGGTAGATTAAACCATGCATCAGGCATGAATCTTAGCTTTGCCATAAATCTCGATTTTTCTACTGTGGAGAGTGATGCACCCCAAATTACCATAAACAGCCCCTATGCCCTCTTTTTGAGTGAGAAGAGACCTATATTTCTTGAAAGTGGTGATATTTTCGAGAGAAAGAGTTATATGATTTACACAAGAAGATTGAGGGAACCGTTGTGGGTATTGAAGCTTGCAGGGAAAGTTAATAACACCGAGTTTGGTCTAATTACTTCTTACGATTTGTCAAATTCTTTGTTGTATGCAATGAACCTGGGAAGCTTTGAAATTCCTTTAGGTGATAGTGCACTGGAGAACATTTTTACGGTCAGGCAATTTATAGGAAGAGGTACCTATATAGGAGTGATTCTTAATACAAGAAATACTACAAGCAAATGGGCAAATTACGCGGGGTTTTTCGAAGGTTGTGTTAATCATAAGAATTTTCTATATTTTAACTGGGCTTACGGCTACACTGTGTTGGGTTCCCAAAATTTGGATAGAAGAGGTAGCTTAGTTGATGCGTCACTTTCTTTGAAATTAAAGGGATTTACTCCGTTTGTTATGGTATTTTTGGTTTCGAAAGATTTTAACAATCAAAATGGATTTATGAGAGTCGCCGATAGAAGACAATATGCATCTGGTTTTTCGTGGAAATTTCCTGCTAAGTGGGCGTTTTTTAACTTTGGCCAGATGGATGTTTATTACTCATTAATCTAAGACTATAAGAAGAGTTTTAAAAATGACAGTCTGTCGCTTACCTTACTTAGCTCTTTAAAATATAGGAGTGATATTTCATTGATGTACGTGCGATACTCAAAGGATGTCTTTGGAATGCCCTTTGAAGGTTTGAACCTTACAGGTACTCTTTTAACGTTTAATCCTGTGGATATCACCCGGATTCAAGTATTTTATGGTGTGGGTAGGACAATAAACTATCATATTTTTGAAAAGTCAGATTTCAGGAGTTTTGCCATAACATGGGATTTTTACATGAAACAGAATGCCCTTACATCCTTGGAGTTCCGAAGGTATATTCTTAGCGGTTTTGGAGATCAGAGTACTTTTTACTTCAAAATAAATTACAATTTTACCAAGCAGTTTTCTGCTCGGTGGCTTACAAGTTATGATGGTGAAGAGGTAGAATTTTCACCTCTTATAAGCTACCAGGTTTCGCCTTACACTCTTTTCTACGCCGGCAGTACCATCAGGGGCGGAGAGAAAGACAGGTTTAGTGAGTGGAACAAGAAACTTCTAATTAAGGCACAGTTGAGTTTTGATGCATTTTAGTAAGATTTTTGGGGGATGCTGTGTATTACTAAATATCTAAAGTTTCCCTAAGCGGATGTTAAAAGCCTACGACCTTTAGCAAAACTTATAATATGGTCGGTGGTGTAGATTCAGGATTAAGAACGTAATTTTGAATTACTTTTAATCTGGAGGCGCACTTTAATTAAGTGGCTTGGAAGTCATCTATAACACTTACTTTAATAGCTAATAGGACTTACGAAGCGCTTTAATTAAGCGGTTTGCAAGTATTACCTTAAGGGTTATGAAGAATTTTAATGTGGCTTAACTTACTTGGCAAAGCGAGTTTAATTAAGAAACCTGAATTTACTTTAACCTTTTGGTCTTGCGAGCAGAAATAATATTCTTCTTCCAGAAAGATGAAATACAAATTGCGGATTATGGAGTGCGGGGTAAGTGCATAGGTTAAGTATTCCTTATACTCTTACAGTGGGATAATAGGGATCTCACTTATATGAAGATAATCTTAATAAGTTTTTGCTTTAAAGTAAGTAGTTTCTGGTGTATTACAAGTTTTAATCTGGGGTGAGCGAGGGGACTCGAACCCCCAACCACCAGATCCACAGTCTGGCGCTCTGCCAAGTTGAGCTACGCTCACCATTTAAGTGCGCCCGGAGGGACTTGAACCCCCAACCAGCGGATTAGAAATCCGCTGCTCTATCCTGTTGAGCTACGGGCGCTTCATATCGGGGCGAGTGGACTCGAACCACCGACCTCCTGCTCCCAAGGCAGGCGCGCTAACCAAGCTGCGCTACGCCCCGGTCAGTGGTAATTATAAATTCACCTATTCGAACAGGCAAGACTAATGAAGTTTTTAAGTTAAAAATTTTTCATATTTTATGGGTGTAGATAAGTTTTTTACGGGAATTCCCAGAAGTGTAAAAACAGATGCTTTATTTTTTGAAAGTTCTCGGTTTATGAGAATATCTCTCCAGATTAATTCGCCTTCGTAAATAACCTGTTCACCCTCCGCTTCCATCTCAATTTTGTATTTTTCAATTAATAATTTTGCCAGTTTTAACCTTAGCTTTTCAGCTTTTCTGGCGTCTTCTTCGTTTATGTATTTTAAGCTTTCAGTGTCAGCACCTACTGCAAGTAAGGAAGCCATTGAATAGAGCATATTATTAGTGAAAATTACACTTTTGGTTGGTGAAGGCTCTTTACCAAGAAAAGACAGGATGTTAAAAAGAATATCCTTTAATTCGGTAATAATTTTTGTAAGATTTAATGGCTCGCGTCCTTGTGTTTTAGCATCTCTATAGTTTACAAGCCCTCCGGTAATTTCGATCATAGGTTCGCCTATGTTCCTTACGAGAAGTTGTCTTTCCTCACTAGAGATGGTGTCTTTGTTAAGAATTTCGATGATATTTGTTAGTTTAATATAACCCTTAAAGAAATTTAAGAGGTTTTTTTGTTGGAGACCGAAGCTATGTGTCTTGGTATAATAATTCAGGGTTCTTAATATCCTGTCTCGCCAGGAATTTTGCTGGATTAAAGGTTCGCCGAAGCTACTACTTGCTTCTCCAAGAATTCTATCAAGGGCTTCTCTCTCTATGTTCAGTATAATTGCAATACTCGTTATAGGTGTGTTGAAAAGGTGCATAACGGTGCGGACTATTCGTTGGTACCTTTTTTCTATGTTCTTTTCGCTTTGCCTGTCAAAAAGGTCAGAGATCCTTGTAATAAGAATTTCGTCTTCAAGATATATGTCGTTGTTCACAAAGTAGTTGATTAATTCTTCGCTTATCATTTGATAAATTTTTCTTTTAAGGCTTTTGGTTAAAACATCTTTTCTTATAACTTCTGTGAAGGGTTTTGATATATCTAAGATTTTGAGTTTAATTTCCTCGAGAAGAAGTAGGTTGTACAGGAATGTCTTTAGAGTTTTCGTGTCCAGCATTGTAATTTGAAATAATTCGTTGGCAGTGACGAAAATTTCACCATGAGTTTCAAAGGTTTTCCTATTTCTATTGATTTCTTTCATGTTGCGGGTATTAGATAATAATTATAACCTTCAAGTTATGCAATTATAAGTGAACAGGAGTTGAGTGTAGAAATTAAAGTAGGGTAGAAGGTTTTCATTTTTTTTTGCGCTACCTGATGTGGTTAATATGGATATGGTGAGGTGTTAATTAGGAGAGCGTGCTGGCTTTGAAAAACTATCTGTACTAATCTACTTGTTGAAAAGGCGTTGTTAAAGGTATATAATTTTTTAACCTTAGAAGCCGGGGTGGCGGAATTGGCAGACGCACATGGTTGAGGGCCATGCGGGAACTGATCCCGTGCGGGTTCAAATCCCGCCCCCGGCATTATTAGTTTCTGAGGTCTTCATACGGATCCTTTTCCCCTACTAATTTAATAAATACCCTAAGCAGGTGTGGGTCAAAATGGGAGGGTTTCACTTTTTCATCACCTATAAGCAAAATTTTCATGGCTTCTTTATGCGTAAGAGCTCTTTTATATGGCCTTTCACTTCTTAACATATCATAGGTATTGGCTATCTTAACAACCCGCGCAGGGAGTGGTATTTCTTCGCCTTTTAATCCGAATGGGTATCCAGTCCCATCGTAGTTTTCGTGGTGGTAAAGAGCAATTTCTTTGGCGACCTTTAATTCTGGGTGAGATAAGATTTTCTCAGCTAAAACGGTGTGTTTTCTCACGATTTCCCTCTCTTCATCAGTAAGTGGTCCTGGTTTTAGTAATATGTCACTGGGAACAAATATTTTACCAATATCGTGAAGCGCTGCATATTCTACTATCGAGTTCTTGTACTCTTCGTCAATGTTATCCATGTTTTCAAGTATTAACTTTGTTAAATATTGTACCCGTTTTATATGCCCTTCCTCACCTGTTTGCAGACTCTCAGCAATAATTGCAAGCTTTTCTGCAAAGTCATGGAATGATTCTTTAAAGCTTTGATAAAGTTGTTTATTTTTGGCAGATTGATTTTTAATTTTGTTTACATTTTCTTCTAAGAAGTTAAGCATGCTGAGTACTTCAGCTGTTGTGATTCTCTTTTTGTCAACTCTCTCTGTTTCTTCAAAATCAAGGATATGAAGGGTGGCTAACTCGAGTATTTCTAAGTCTGAGCTGAGGATTTTTAATACACGTCTTGCCGCGTATTGTATACTCAGCAATGTTAGGGTGTATGCGAGTAAATTTACGATGAATATCGAAAAAAGTGTAAAGAAGTTTAATCTTACATACAATACAACTTTTTCAGTAAAACCGGGGATGTTTTCAAATTTAGTTTCCTTAACAATATCCCTGATGTAAGGGTGTTTTCGTATCGTTTTTTCTGGAAAATTAGTGGTTTCTAATTCAAAGATTGGTTTTTTGTAAGCGTTGTATACACCTACTTTATCAAGGTATATGGAGAGTTTTTTGATAATTTTGAGTTTATCGTTGTATGAGGAATAGGCGAATTTGCCAAAAATCACAAGTGTGTTTCCGTCGGTTAGTTTTGTATAGATGTAGGAACGCGGTTTGGGGGAAACAGAAGTAATGTTAAAGGGTACAAAGTATGTGTCACCATATTTCAAGGAACTTATTTTTACCCAGAGGTTTCCCATGACTTTTGTATCCAGGCCGGCAAAGTTTTCGTAAGTTGTAGCAGTAACAATTCCATTGGTATCAATGAATGCGATATGCAAAGTGTCGTAAGTCTTTCCGCCGTAGTTTCTTGTCAAGATCATACCTGATAACTCAATAATCTCTTTAGTGGAAAAGTTCATCCTTTTTGTAAGTTCAATCGTGTCTCTCAGCGCTAGACACAGGGTTTCTAATTTTGCGTATTCTTCCTTCGCTTGAAGGGTTAGATTCTCAAAAATTTGATAAATCGCCGTTTCAACCCGGGGAACTATTTTTTGCTCAACATTATTTGCTATGGTATTAATTTGTATCATTATGTAGGAACCTGAAAAAATCGCAAAGAATATGATGACCGGAAGGATTCCAGAGTAAATTACCATCTTATATCTCGCTTTAAGGTTAGTCATATTTTAACTTCTCTAAGTTTTCTCTCTTATTAATTTCTTTAAGGAAAATCTGCAAAAGTTTTGGGTCAAAATGGGATGGCTTTGTCCTTTCATCACCTTCAATTATTATGCGTAAGGCTTCAGTGTGGGAATAAGGTTCCTTGTAAGGTCTTTTGCTTCTGAGAGCATCATAGGTATCTACAATCTTCAAAATTCTTCCCGGGAGCGGGATTTCTTCACCTTTGAGACCAAAGGGATAACCGCTGCCGTCGTAATTTTCGTGATGGTAAAGCGCAATTTCAAGGGCTGTCCTGAAATTTGGATGGTTTAAAAGTTTTTGTGCTAAAAGGGTATGCTCCTTGACTAGATTCCATTCTTCAGGGTCTAAATTTTCCGGTTTTGTAAGCGTATAAAGCGGAATGTAAATTTTACCAATGTCGTGTAGAATGGAGAAATTTATAATCTCTCGTGCGTAGTTTTCTTCTAAATTAAGTTGGCTAACTATCAACTCTGTTAGTTTTTTCACCCGGAAGAGGTGCTCGCCTGTTTGATGTTCATAACCTTCAGCGATTATTGCAAACTTCTCTGCAAAATCGAAAAATGTTTCTTCGATGGTATGAAGAAGCTCTTTACTTCGTGTTTCTTCTTTTTTCAGTTCATGTAAGATTTTTTCTGAAGCATCAGCAACTTTTTTAAGTTCACCAAGCTTTATCCCGGCGCTCAATCCTAGATCACATTCACCTTTGGAACAGGTTGAAATTAAATTCTCCACAAGGGTAAGGTTCCTGTTGACAAACTTCGAGTCAGATGTTGAGATGAAGTGTAAGACAATTAAAAGGGTCAGAAAGGAAATTAAGTTAAGTAGCACGATATTGTGAAGTGCTGTGTAGTTCATTTTTAGGGACACCACAAGATTCTGTATGTCGTATCCGTTATATGTAATGGGAATGTGCACATCTAAAGTTTTAGTTAAAGGTAGAAGATATTTAGGATGGGCTTTATTTTCATAAGAGATAATTCTTGTGCCCTGTTCGGTGTAAACTTCAAAATCATCCAGATATATGGAAAGTAGTTTCAATTTTTCGAATCTTGGTCTATACTCCTCTGGATTTATAAGGAATGAAATCAAAATAGTTTTTCCACTCTTTGTTTTATACGCAACGATAGTTTTACAATTCCCATCTTCGTGGTCGAAATAAAAAGGAATAAAGAAATAATATGAGTCAATTCCTGGGGCTTCGGAATTTAGAAGGTTGGTGGTAAGATAGTCCGATTTTAAGTTCTGGCGTATCCCTAAGGGGTATTTCCCTGAGTCTACGATGCTTATAGAGAAGTATGTAAAGGTGTTACCCGGAAATGTTTCTCTGAAAAATTGTTTATAATCCTTAAAAGTGACAGAGTCTGGCTCTGAACCATAGGTTTCAACTTCCATTAATAAAGTTTTAGAAAAAGACTTTATTAGGCTGGAGTAACTGATTATGTGTTTTGATAAAATGTCAAGTTCCTGGTTTAGTAAAGCCTGTACACGCAAGGGAA
>JBDRYG010000061.1:0-10173 GCA_039803305.1 Caldifarciminota bacterium | reverse complement strand
CGGATATTCTGGGTTGAGAATAATTGACGTTTCAAACCCATTTCAACCCTACGAGGTTGGATATTATGATACTCCTGGCTATGCGAGAAATGTATATGTTAGAGGTAATCACGCTTTCGTAGCAGATAGATTTGGGGGGCTAAGAATTATAAATATTTTTAATCTTTCTGAGCCTTATGAAGAGGGATTTTATGAAATACAAGGTGATGCCTCTGATGTTTGGGTTTGTGGTAATTATGCTTATTTAGCATATGGTAGTAGCGGGTTGAGAATTATTGATGTTTCGACACCTTCCTTGCCTTGTGAGGTTGGGAGTTATGCTTCGCCTGGTTTTGCCGATGGCATTTGTGTTTCAGGGAATTACATCTATTTAGCTAATGGTAGTTACGGTCTAAGGATAGTTTATAGGGCAGATTCACTTCAAAAAGTTGGTCATTTTTCTACCCTTGGGCGAGTTTTTAATGTCTGTGTTTCAGGGAATTACGCCTATTTGGCTTCTTATGGTTCGGGTTTAATAATTTTAGATGTATCAGCGCCTTCTTTACCCCATGAAATAAGTTGCTTTGATACTCCTGGATATGCTTGTGGAGTTTTTGTCTCTGGGAATTATGTTTATGTTGCTGATGGGAATGCTGGCCTAAGGGTAATTGATATTACAGACCCGTTGATCCCTAGTGAGGTAGGCTATTATGATACACCTGGTCGGGCAAATGACGTCTATATCTCGGGGAGCTATGCTTATGTTGCTGATGGAATTATGGGATTAAGAATTCTTGATATTTCAGATTTACCTGAGATATATGAAGTCGGGTTTATTGACACCGTTGGTGGGGTAAATGCAGTTTTTGTTTCAGGGAATTATGCTTATGTAGCTACTATGGATGGGATGAAAATAATCGACGTTTCAGAACCAACATCACCTATAGTGGTTGGTCATTATTTTAATCCTGGCTTCTTTCAGGAAGCTTTTGATGTCTTTGTCGCTGGTGATTATGCTTACGTAGCTTTTGAGGGGTCTTTGAGTATTTTAAATGTCTCAAATCCATCGTCCCCGTATGAAGTGGGGCGATATGTGGAACCAAATTTTGGGTTTCATGGTGTTTACATTGATGGTAACTATGCTTACTTGGCAAATAGTGGAGGTGGGTTAAAGGTCGTTGATGTTTCAATTCCATCTTCTCCAGTCGAGATAGGGTATTATGATACACCTGGGATAGCTTTGAATGTTAATGTTTCAGGTAACTATGTTTACGTAGCAGACGATCACTGCGGTTTGCAGATTTACGAGTTTACTCTAACTGACTTAGAAGATACCTTCTCTCAACGTGCTGATTTAGTGTTGCTAGTTAACGTGGTTAAAGATTGTATAAGGATTTCGCTGGGCTCCGACCTTAAAGATAAAATACTCAACTTTGAACTATATGATGTAAATGGGAGAAAAGTCAAAAGTTACAAGATTGAGAAAGGGGATTCAAAAGTCTCTATTTCCACTTCGGGGCTTTATCCTGGTGTGTACTATCTAAGGTATTGTGAAGGAGGTAGAGTATTTAGGATTGTGGTAGGGCGATAGTGGGCAAAATATTTGTGCGTAGTGATTTTGGCTAAGAAGATATACATTAGAATTTAGTGTAGAGAGTAATAGTTTGGGAATTTAGGGATTTGGTTTTGGAAAGTAGTGCCTTTTAAAAACAGGTTAAAATGAATTTAATTTGTGGAGTTTCGCCCCACAGGAACATAGGGTTTTAGAGTTAAAGTAAGCTAGACCAGAGTTTCGAATGCTTTTATACCTTATTGAAAAAACGTAAATTTAGCTTAGTGCACAAATTTAAAGAATTTCATCACAAAAAGGGTGTTGAAATTTCCAGGGGTGAAAGTTTTTTTCACTGTTAAGTATTTTCTCAGATTGTCTTATTTTTACCCTTAGCCTTTTTTCTGGCAGACTTCATAAATTTGAGGCCAATTTTTGAATATGGGGATAAGTTTTTACTGAATGTCGTGTTGGAAAGAAGCACTTTAGAAAAAGAGAACTATCTCTAAGGGAATAGCTGATACGCTCAGTCCCGAGTTAAACAAACTCTTGACAGAATAACCATACAGCATTACACTTGTCATATTCTTACAAAATATTGAATTTCAGTTTCTTACAGTCCCCACCTTATGGTAGGGAAAGGAGGCACAAATGTTAAGGCGTGTTGTAGTGTTGTTTCTCTTTTGTCTGCCCTCAATCCTTTATGGATGGGGCAATGATGTTCTCATTGA
The DNA here is from genome assembly GCA_039803305.1 of Caldifarciminota bacterium. Taxonomy (GTDB): domain Bacteria; phylum Hydrothermota; class Hydrothermia; order UBA1063; family UBA1063; genus UBA1063. Next base: position 7,914 of record JBDRYG010000061.1, on the reverse strand, counting down.
GGTATTGAGGCGCTCTAATGACGAGTACCCTGTTTGCTTTGATGTTGTTAATATCAGTGATAATCTCGTATTCGCTTCTATTGGAAGTAATTACCAATCAGGAAATTGTAGATTTGACTTCTATAAGTCTTCTTTGCCGGATTTAAACTGGGAGTATCTGAGAAGTGTAACGGGATATGGTAGGGGGCTCCTCGCGGGTAATCTTGACTATTTTGCTGACAATGTTTCTCTTCTAATTCTAAACGATAACAATACTCTGGAGCACCTAAAGTTAAATCCTTATACTGGCACTACTATAGGTTCAGGATGGATAAATTATTCTGATTCGACTACAAGTGCAATACTTAAAGTAGGAACAAGGGATGGACACCCAAGACTTTATGTGTGCACAATAATTTCAGGACCTAATTATGATACTATCAAAGTGTTTAGGGATATCGGATCCGGATTTGCGCAGGTCTACAAAGATTATATTAGTGCATCAAGCTATAGAAGGACCGTAAAAGATGTTGACATCACAACTAAAGGGGACACAGTAGTTGTTCTGATGGTTTACGAGAGATTGAATACTTTAACTAGCGATATAGGTATTTACTATTATAGTTTTAAAGATGCACCGGATAATACCTTTACAGTCTGGCATCAGGGGTACATGATTGCAAACACTTCAGATAATGAAGTTAACCCAACTATAAGTGCTCTTGATAGTGTTGTTATATGCATGTACGAGGTGAATAATGATATAAAGTATGCATACTCACTGAATTATTTAGAGGGCTTTGGCATAAATGATTTTCCCTATAACACACCGGATTCGATCGAGTGGGCGCCAAAAGTCAGAAAGTGGTATGCAGCGGGTTCCAGGGGATTTGATATTTTATATACCTATGGATACAATCTATATTATGTTGAGTTACATTATATTTCTAGCACAGGTGGATTATCCTGGGGTACTCCGATATTGCTTTCGAATCAAACTCAGCCAGGCTACTATATTTTAAGGCAGCGTGCTGATTTATTTTACCCAAGGCTTGAGAACAGAAGAGGTTATGGACTTCCTGTTGCGTTGTGGGCAAGAGATTTCTGGCACTTAAGCTTACCACTTTTTATCTATGATAGTACTTACATACTATCTGATCATTATACTGCCGTGAGAATAAGGGAATCGGGGGAGACTGGAACTTCTTTTAGTTATTCAATTAATACATTTGTTGTTGAGAATGTTAGGATATCTTTTTCAAAGCCAATAATCTCTGACATTGAAGGCTCAGTAATATCGGTAGATGGCAAAGTTGTTAAAGAATTCATTATTCCTGCTGGGACAAAAGAATATCCTTTACCTGTCATGGTTTTAAAGAAAGGTTTATACTTTGTGGGACTCAAGGTAAACGGAAGGATGTTCGTGAAGAGGTTCATAATAAACTGAGGGTGTTTATAGGTTACTGAGAGCGCACAAGGTACTTAAGGGTTGAAGCTCACCTTTGAGGTTTTGGATGTACAGGTGATGAAGCTTAAGCAAAACAGATGTCGCGTCCTAACGTACTTTTAAGGTTTTGAACGTTCAATGAGTGTTGAGTTTTAAAAGACTTTTATATGTGTGTGCATTACTGAATTAAGTAAAATTAAGCAAAACTTGCAAACACAATTATTACTGGAGGGGTTTCTTTTTGAATCTAAATTTTGCGTTAGGTATAATTTCTCATTGAAATGTGAAGACCACAAAAACGCTGGTTCTTATCTTAATTTCTCCTTCCTCAACAGGGACTTCTGAGGTCACTTCAAGAGTTGCCTTTGCTGTGCGAGCGTAGGGAATTGCTGTAGATTCACTTTGGATGTTTATACTTTTTATACCGGAGATTTTGTAAGGGGTAGAAATGATGGATCTTTCCGCTTTTAATCTGGCATCTTTCATAGCGAGTTCAATTGCAACAAACTCTAAGGAATCTCTTTTTGAGAAATCAAACTGAATGTTATTAATAGTATTTATGCCTGCATTAACGATTGATTTCAAGATATTTCCAGCGTCTTTTACATCACATTTTACGCTAATATTCTCTTGAGCCCTGTATCCTCTAAGGATTTGCTTCCCTTTGCTATCATAGTCATATACGGGATATAACTGGAGTCCAGTTGTTTTTATATTTTCTTTCTTTACTCCAGAGTTTTGAAGAGTTTTGATTACCTGCTGCATTTTTTGAGCTAATTTTTCCGTTACCCGCGCTGCGTCCGTATCTTCCTCTAAAACACCTGCAGATATTAGGCAAATATCAGGCTTTACCACGATTTCTCCGATGCCTGTTACAGAAATGGTCCTTGTTGTGTCAATGGCTTGAGCAAAAGCGATGTTTATTGCTATTAGTAATACTGATACGGGTAAAAACCGCTTCATAGCTCCTCCTTGTTTGTGTAATTTTAATGCAGAGGGCTCAATTTGCATAATTAACATCCTTGCACAAGGTAAGGGCAATTAGAATTTGACACCGTGATAAATTTAAGTTATAATTTTCATATTCTTTCAAAAATAGTTTTATAATTGGACAACAGGTGATTCTGAAGTAATATCGCCTCTGATCCATTGAACTTCCCTTAAGATAAGGGTTTTCCCCGTATCTGACAGGGAATAAAAAAGGGGGAAGTATGTTGAAAAAGTACATGCAAGCTATCTTGTTGATCTCTCTCCCTGTATTTCTATACGGGTGGGGAAACGATGTATTGATTGATGTCCTGCGAAGGGATAACAATGAGTGGGCTGTTTCATACGATATAAGCTGGGTAGATGAGTCCAAACTCATAGTGGGTGTGGGTTATAATTCCTTCAGCCCTTCTGACACTTCTTCGTATGTCTTGTATTATGTTTCAAACGACGGCGGGCAATGGCAACGGGAGGCATTAATAAGCTGGCAAGGTGAGGAGATTTCGAAGATACAATTTGTTGATGTCGGTAGTTATTTATTAACATTATGGCAGGGCACACGATATAAGTTTGCTATTTCAAGTCAAGCGAGAAATAATCTAACGAACTTTTCCCTTGCCACCTTCACGGAACCTGATACGATAATTGGTGCGGGTATGGATTATCTTTCAAGGGGTGTAAATAATTTCCTTTACATAGGTGTCCTTACTCGCAACAATATATCTGGTTTGGATGTAATTAAGTTATATAAGTCAGTAAATTTTGGTGCACCACAACTTATATATCAATATGGGTTTAGTAATACGACGGGGTATTACTTCTTAAGGGATGTCGATGTAACTCTTAAGTCAGATACTGCAGTTGTGCTTTTGACGGTGGAGATTATGGATAGATCCACAAATAAAGCTGTAATTTCGTACAGGGTCATAAAAGAAGATATATTGGGGAACTTGTATTATGATGCTTTTGGGTGGCAGAGTTCTTTTTCTTATCCTCTTGATGCATCAACTTCGGTGATTGGTGGATACGCTCTCTCCTTGATAAAGGCTGACGGGGACTTGAAATGCATCTTCATGAGCAATTATTTTGAAGATAAGGGGATGTATAACTATCCGTTTTGTAGGAGTGACTCGGCAGAACAGTATCCTCAAGTTAGCGGATGGAAGTCAGGAGACGATTGTGGTTTTCACATGGTATACACAAGGGGAGGGACACTTTATTATTCAAGTTCAGAGGCTATTGGAACTAATCTTTTTATCAATTCTCCAGTTTCAATTAATGATCAATTCCCTGTGAATATTTACAATTACTACTGGTTCCCAAGGACTTATGCTTATAATCCAAAGGTCGGAAACAAGGGTAGCACTAATGTTCCTGTTGTGGTTTGGCCTCAAGACTTCTGGCATATATACTATGTCTATCCCTGGTATGACAGTACCTTCTTTGCCGTCGATCACCAAGAAGCGGTGAGGATCAAAGAACCTCAAGTAGCAAATAAACTTACCTTTTCAACGAACTTAAAAACATCTGGATATTTAGAAATAAAGTTGACTGAGCCCTTGAGTGATTTCTCAGACATTAAGATTTTTAATATCTGCGGGAGACAGGAGATGGACCTTCGCCTCCCTCCAGGAGCGCAAGAATACACTTTTAACATTGGACATTTAAGAAGCGGTGTTTATTTCATTAGCTTAAGGTCGGGAAATAAAGAAGAAGTGATAAGATTTTACTTCAGGAGATGAAATACTGAGAAAAGTGGCATTCTATGATACTTTTTGCTTTGCTCCCTTTCCTTGATGGCGTGGAGTAATGATGTTGAAATTGTGAGGTATGCTGATGGGAAGTATCCATCTAAGTATGATATTGCCTGGCCTCTCCTTAATAACATGGTTGCGGGAATTGGATATTACGAGGACAATAATCTCTATATAAATCTATACCAGTCGGTAAATTAAAGAAGCTCGTGGCAACTCAAATCCACAATTCCTTATTTGACTTTAAAAATACAACTTGATTATTGTGATGCTTACTTTTATATGATGGTACTTACAGAAGATAGGAGCTATGGTTAGTCTTGTTAAGCCTTGGTGATTTATCCTATCTTTCAGGGTTCCAAGTTATAACGGGTGACAGTGTTTTAAGTACTTCCATGACTCAGACTGTAAGAAACGACACTCTTTACACATATTTGACAACAATATCCAGGAATTCTGGTTTTGATAAGCTAAGAATTCACAGGTCGAGAGGCAATAGCGGTTTTGGGGTCGTTTAACCTTCTAAATCACCCAATCAGGTATCCTTCAAGGAACTTAAGGACCTGAGTTTAACACACAAAGGCGACATTAAAGAAGTCTATCTTGATATCTTACAAGCATCCTCTTTTAATTTTTCCTTTAAGAGATGAACGTTCATTCTTACAATAACTTGCCAGGTGTGGAAGTTTTTTAGTTCGAAAGTTATGTGGGCCAGGGATTTTTCAGGTTTTTAATTATGACGGTAAAAGTCAATGGTCCAACTTTGCCTGCAGTTTTGATTACAGGAAGGGGCTTTTAATAATAAACTTTAAAAGAGAGGGTGAATCTCCTTATGGATGGTTATATCTTTCATAGTGGGGCAAATGATAAGAAGATCCCACATCAATAAGGGAGATTTGAGTTATAGTTTAGATTTTAAAAAATTGAATTCTGGTGTCTCCTTTCTTAAGCTGAAGACGACGGATAGGGAGTTATTTGAGAAAGTTGTCATATTTTGAGGATGTGTTAGCTCGACTGGTTTGAAGGCGATTATTGTAAAGGTAATCCTTTAGTTGTTGTCCTAAGTGCTTTTCGCATGGGGTTACCATAAGAATAATGCCTCAGAAACTGAAGAATAGGCCTTCGCTTTAGGGATTATCTTCGGGAATTTACCTCGTATAATTGAAAGGCGTGAGTCGCAGACACAGGAGAATCAGAATTTCAGGATGAGAAGTTAATGCATGTAAATTGGAATTCGTTGACATTTCAAGAACGGTAAGATATAATCTTCAAAGGAAAAGGGAGGTGTTTATGAAAAAGTTTTTAGTTGTAGCACTTATAATGTTTGGATCTCTTTACGCCCAAGAAGCCGTTAATCTGATATACAATCCAGACTTTGAAGTTTGGGATACATCTTCAACTGGTCAGGATTCAATGCCTCGTTTCTGGCACTTCTTTACCAGGAGTGTGTCTTGCTCGGGTTATGTAGCGAAGACAAATGGTTATCAAGGATTTGGTGCGAAGTTAGTAGTAATTGGTGACACGTCGGGCTACGATGCATCCTTTTACCACTATATTAATAGGATCGACACCCTTCCTTTTGCGGATGATACCTTTCTCGTTTATATGAGAGTCAGGGAAAATTCTGCTAGTATTAGTGGCAGATTCTGGGCGTATTGGTTAAACTCTTCGGGTAATACAGTAGGAAGTGCAGTTAGTTCTTCATATACCGTGAATTCTGAAGATTGGCAAGAAGTTTATGTAAAGACCCTTAGGCCTTCAGGTGCTGTAACATTTAAGTTTGATTTTAGAATCTATAAATATTCATTAGATGAGGATTCAATTATCGTTGATGATGCCTATTTCGGGCCCACCATCAAAGACGGAGAGGCTCTATCTGTTATTAAAAAATCTTTTTTGATTGTTAAAAACAAACCAGATACCCTTTACCTCAAATACAGGAACAACGGACCAAGTTTTATAAATACTGTAAGAGTCAAATACCTTCACAAGGGCAACAATTTAACCGGCAGTGTGATGATGGTTGATACTGTAAATGTTGGTGCAATAGATTCTATCGCAATACCTATAGTTTACAATTTTGTTGGTGTAGATACCCTGGTTGCCTGGCTTGAAATTCCAGGAGATACAATATGGTCAAATGATACTGTTTATATTCCCATTGAAGTCTGGCCCGATTCTACTGTGGCTGCTTCAAACTTTAATTCACCCGAAGATTTCCCACCGGTAGGGTGGAGTACGGAGATTATATCAGGTACCTTTAACTGGGGCTGGTACGACTCATGTGTTGTTGTAAATTGGGGAGGCAGATATCTCGAAGCTCCTGTTTTTGAAGGAAGAGGTGTAGCGGGGTATCCGTCACACGAAGCTGCCCGTGGAAGCTCAGCCAGATTAATAACTAATCCTTTCAATATAGGTTCTGCAAGGAAGAGAGTTGTTTTGAATTTCTACATGCTCCGCTCAAAGTTCTATTATTTTGACTACTTATCTGAAGACTCTTTGATGGTTGAGTATCTGATTGACGGAGATTATGTCCCCGTGACAGTAGTCTATAGAGTCGACACCACCCTTGTCGATAGTTCCGCTTCCTGGCAGCGATATTCGGTTGTGATTGGAGATTTCCCTGCTGATACGACCATTTCAGTGTCTTTCCGGGCTTTGGGTGAGTGGGGTGCCAATATGTTTATAGACTCCGTCTGGATCTTCATCACTGCGCCGGGTCCTGAATTTGACTTTAATTTAAATAGCGACATTGGGAAGTTCCAAAATTCTGATAATTATTGGGTTCGCATAAGGCCTTATGGTAGTCCTTATCCAATTGAGGCTTGTTCGTTGTACTACAGGATTCTTAATAAGAGTTTTACCGCTGTCCCAATGGATAGCACAGATGAGGAAACAGGATATTTTTATTTCACGATTCCTAATGATGACCCGGCTTTAGATAAAAATGTTGAATTCTATTTTGAGTTCTTTGAAGGGTTGCCCTGGATGTATGCTAACAGGTACCCCTCCACCGGAACAATAAGTTACACTATTCTACCTGTTGCTGATAAAATTCCAACTTCCTTCTCTTTCGGCCTCTTAAATTCTCGCATCACTCAGGGCAACTTTGATTTCACCTACGCTGTTCCAGTGCGTTCAAATGTGGAGATTTGTGTTTACTCAGTAACAGGGCAAAGGGTAGCCATTTTGGTTTCAGACATCAAGGACCCCGGATATTACACTGTTAAGTGGGATGGGAAAAGTAATTCGGGTTCAAAATTGCCATCAGGTGTTTATTTCGTGAAGATGGTGACGCCTGAGAAGAGCTTTACCCAGAGGGTGTTAATAGGCAGGTAGTGGAGTTGAATGCCTTCGTGACTGGGGCGGGCTGAAGGCCCGCCCCTTGTTTATTTATGCTGAATTTTTTCTCCCACTTAATTTTTAAAAGATTATTGATTCTTGATTTTAGAATCTGTTCGTCTTGCATATATTTACTCAGATGCAAAAATCGCAGAAACTGCTATCGAATTTCATTCCTTACTTTTTGACTGGTATTTCTACTGCTTTTTTGGCCGTTGTTGCTTTAACCTGTTTGGTATGGGTATTACAGGTGTAAAGCTTTTAAAATTAATATCTTAATGTTAATGTTATTTATACCAGTTGTTTTAAAATTGGCTTGAGAAAAGGCGCCTTTTCTGCTTTTGTCCGTGCGTCTTTTATCTCGGACTAAATCGCCGGCAATTCTGAGGAATTTTTTCTGAAGTG
>JBDRYG010000060.1:0-10573 GCA_039803305.1 Caldifarciminota bacterium | reverse complement strand
TACACCCGCCGAAACCCTTCGTTCCATCTCTATTTGGACAGGTAAATCCGGCGTCAAGAGAGACACGATATACCTTCTCCCCAAAAACCTTCTTAAGATGGGCATTAAGATTGTTATACCTTTTACCACCCCACTCTTCAAAATTCATCCGAAATCTCCTGGAATGAACATACAGCACCCTTCTCCCTTGTACAGGCTGAACAAAGGAAATTCCCATTTTTCCATAAAGAAGGGCAACACACAGCATAACGCATCAATCCGATCTTTTCCCCTAACAATATCAAGATTAGTAAAACCGAGACTCGAAAAACCTTTTTGCCACATCATATAAAGCTCCCTTTTCTTCTTAATTCCAAAGACAAGAGATGCGTTCCCGAAGGCATAAACCTCATAAAAACTGTTCTCATCAGAGTTTCCGCAATACTTAAACCCCTTACTTATTAAGAAATTTTTGAAATCAAACCCCTGATATGGGCAGTATCGGGTTCTTAAAATTTTCTTATTTACAGGAAGGACAGGAATACCGATCTTAAGAAAAAAACGATCACAGTTTCTATACTTTTCTTCCAACTCACCACAAAGAGGTGCATCTATAAAAACGAGTAAAATCTTCTGCGTTAATTCCTTTAATATACCCTCGAACTCGGAAAAACTTACAAAAGAACCTGCCTTTAAAACCTCAAGGTCCTCTTGAACTACAACATAACTCGACCTTTTACCCCTCTTCCAAGCTAAATCAACGCCAATTAAAACTCTACCTGTAGACAAAGATTGCCCTTTTCTCCCTGACGTATTCTCCAGCTTTAACCACAACAATATAAATCCCCTGTTTTACCTCTCTGCCTGACAGGTCCTTTAAATCCCACGAATACCTGAATATCTGCCCAGGCACACCATTTTGCCAAATCCTTTTCGCAACTAACTTACCGAACTCATCATATATTGATACATCAATATTAGCATAATCCGAAATTTCTATGTCTATGTCTACACTTTCACCAATCCTTATACTTCTCTGAGATAGCTGGAAAGTGGAAATTTTTAGCGGTTTCTCAGGAATTTCCACAATCTTTTTCACTGCAACAGGCACCACACCTGAATCAGGCAAAAGATTGCTATCAGCATCAATACATATTTCTACGAATCTTCTCACTGGAGAAGCCTGATAAGGCCTTATGGCACTGTTATCCGGTGCCGACTCTACCCCGCCCTCATGGTCAGATCCAGCAATTAGAGCAACAATCTTTATACTAGCTACATTTGGTATGCCACTTGGATAAAGGGATGAAAAGGGTAACGACACCTCTATCCCACCTGAATCGCCTGGCAAAGCTTTGTTCTGAACAGAAACATTGGGTAATGGAAGAGTCCTTACCCTGTTGTTTACAACTTCGCCAGTGATTTCCCTGACACCACCCGTTCCAAGATCTGCATTCCATAGAGCAATTAAAATATCGGCATTCATCCCATAGAACTGGAAGTTCCTTGGATACCAGTCCAGGTTGTTGATATCGTGAACTCCCTTTCCTATTCCTCTATCAATCACAACAAGAAGTGCCTTCTGCTGAAGCTTATAACTGCATGCCACATAAAGATTATTTCTGTCCCAGGTAACATATACCCCGTAAATTTCGTTACCCGTAACGGGACAGTCTGTTGGTGAATCGGGAATAACAAGTTCATCAAAGCCCCAATCATCAAGATTTCCATCAACCTGGATGGTTTTGTATGTAGTTGCGCCGAGAAGAATTAGCGATAGTAGGAAAGTCATTAATATACCTCCCTTAGTATTTTCTCATTTACTTTCTTAACAGCATCTCTTAATGCTTGCTCAGGGGATTTTTGACCTGAAAGGGCAGCTTCCATCTCGGCATTAAATGTAAGTTCTATGTCAGAATAGTTAGGGTGTGGAGGTCTTGGTGTAGCATATTTCATCTGCTCTATGAAAACTGGAAGATACGGATTCTTGATGGTATCTATTAGTGGAAGAGCATCAAATCTCAGTGGAATCTGACCAAGCTCGTTAGCCCAAAAGGCTTGAATTTCTGCGGTGAGAAGGAATTTCATGAACTTCAAAGCAAGCTCTTTGGTTTCCTTATGGAAAATCACCATGTTGGTTCCGCCAACAGTAGTGGCAGAGCCCGCAGGTCCCGCAGGGATAAGAGCAACTCCAAAGGGAATCTTAGCCTCCTGCAAGGACTTTATGGACCACGGTCCGTTAAAAATCATGGCGTACTTGCCATTTCTAAAACCCGCATCAGGGTTGATTGCACCAGACTGCCATGCACCCCCCTCTATTTTATATTTCCTGTATAGATCAACCTTGAAAGAGAAAGCGGCTACAGCCTCCGGAGAATCAAGAAGGCAGGTCTTACCGTCTTCACTTAAGAATTTTGCGCCATACGAGAAAAAGAAAGGAAAAGTCCACCAGAGAGAGTTGTGCATACCAAAGGCGTATGTCCTGCCATCGGTAATTTTCTTTCCGACTTCAATAAACTCTTCCCATGTCTTAGGCGGATTTTTTATACCTTTTTTCTTAAATATTTCTTTGTTATAAAACAGTGCAATACAAGTGGTCTGATCGGGAAGTCCATAAAACTTGCCTCTATAAAAATTAGAATAAAGGGCAGCAGGCATCACTTTGTCTTTAATATCGGCTAATTCGGTCTCCTCAATTGGTAAGATCCCGTTCTTATCGGCAAGCTTAGCTACAAAAGCATAATCAACCCTTGCTATATCAGGAGCACTCCTTGAAGCTAACGCTGTTAGTACCTTTTGCTCCATACCATCAAAGGGGATACGCTGAACCTCTATTTCAACACCCGGGTTCTCAGCCTTAAATTTCTCCACGATCTGCATGAAAACTGCATGTTCTTCGTCATTATAGCTTTCCCATATCACCAGCTTATTAGCCTGCCTCGTCCCCTTCCGGGCACAATTTGAAAATATCATCAAACCCGCTAAAACTATAAATATCAGAAACCTGCGCATATAAACCTCCTCAATTAATTTTAATGAAAAAAAGTCAAAAAGCAAAAGTCACATCGGGAAAGAGGCAACAACATTTTACTCAATATTAGCACATCACCGTAAGTAAGGGGTCCTGTATAGTCTTATAACTAGACTCCAGGCTTAGACTTTCCCAGAGCCTATCCCTCAAGAGAGCGCCAATAACTTCAGTTATCCTTACAGGCGCTGGCAGAATATCCGAACTAAAAAATAGTCACTTGTATGACCCTGTTGTGAGTCAATATAATTATTAAAACACCATGACCATTTTCATGGTGATCTTCCTTACTTTGTGTCATTCTAAAGATTTCGTAATTCAGATTTCAAAAAAAGGTGGAGTTTTAGGATTTTCCGAAGAAATCATCCTGATAAATCAGACAATAACCTACATAGATAAAAGGAAAGATCTGAGAATTTCCACGAAAATAGGGAAAAATAACCTGAAGTTAATCAGAAAGATTGCCAAAAAGCTACTACAAAAAGATGAAGCTTACGGCAAAACCTATCCAGACTGTATTATCTACGAAATTAGGGTAAACGAGGTTAAAAAAATCACATACATCCCCGGACCTGAGATGAGGGAAAAAGACTTAGACGAACTGATAGAGCTTTTTTATAAATTTGTTCAGTCTGACGCAAAAGAAAAGAGGAGGTGACCTATGCGCCCAAAAACCATAAACTTAATTTATTTTATTTTGTCTTTTTTGCTTACCGATGGCTTTATTTTCTCACAGCAAGATGTCAAGGGTAGTAAAGATCACCCTGCTATCTCAAGATACCCTGGCTCCTTTATTTACTACTATGATGTTAAAGAATTTGATGAATTTTATATACTAACTGGTCCAGTAAGATCTTCAAGTGATGCCGATATAAACAGGGCAAAAAAGGAAAGATTAGAAGGTAAAGTAACAAAGATCCAGTATTTAGCCCCAAAAGACAGGAGTCCTCTTGAAGTTTTCAAAAACTATGAGAGCGCGCTCATGAAAGCCGACTTTGAACTCATTTATTCAGCGAAAGGAGCAGAAATTGCGGGAATAAGAAAGTTTCTCTATCCACTTTTCTGGAACATATACGCCACAAAGGATGACGAAAGCAATTACTTTTACCTCGCAGCAAGAAATAAAGAGGGAAACCTAACCCTTTCTGTCTGCGTTTTGCCGAGCGCAGATGGACCGAAGGTTTTTCTCGGAGTAGTAGAGTCAAAAGAAATAGAGACAGGACTTATAAAGGCAAAGGACATATATGATAAAATTAAAAAAGAAGGACATGTTGCCATTTACGGAATTTACTTCGATTTTAACAAAGCAGACATAAAGCCAGAATCACAGCGCACACTCGAAGAAATAGCAAAATTCCTCAAAGAACACCCTGAAATAAAAGTTTATGTCGTTGGTCATACTGACAATATAGGAAAATTTGAGTATAACATGGAGTTATCAAGGAAAAGAGCAGAGGCTGTAGTCAGGGAATTGACTGAAAAATACGGCATTGAAAAAGATAGGCTAAAACCCTTTGGTGTAGGACCCCTTTCTCCTGTTGCCCCAAACAACACCGAGGAAGGAAGAGCAAAGAACAGAAGAGTCGAATTAGTTGAACAGTAAAAGTATTTATGCACAAATCAGGATAAATCGAGAAAACAAATGATATTTCATAATTCAACTTATAGTCGAACATACAGTTAAAAATAGTTTTTCATGTAAATTTAATTACGCCTCTGCGCAAAAGCTTCATAACCAGCAATGGGAAAATACAAGCTCTTCTGATTTTTTAACCGACAGCAAACGCTCTACTTATTGACGCAAAACACATAATTAAGACTTTTCAAAGAAACAAAGGCATGCACCAGATCAAACGAGGCTTCCATATACCGCAAATACCATTATTAACTTCTGAACGATATTGAACTGATATCACTTAGATGTTATAATTCAGAAACAAATCTATGAATTGCGTTGTCAGATTTTTACCTTTTTCTCCGTTTATATTTTTAGTTAACAATTTCACCAATTTAGGAGGCGACAATGTTAACGGCAATAGCAAGAATTGGTGAATTGATTAAAAATCAGGGCAAACAAACAGACTCACCAAAGATAAAACCAGACACGGAACAGAGGATATTATCCATACTTCTCGAATATAAACCTGAGAGCAAGTCAATGAAATTTTCACGGCTTACCCTGGAAGATATGGATTTTAATAAAGCAAAGCAAACACTTTTGGACTTTACCAATTCAAAGGGGAATAACCCTTCACCTATCGCTGCACTGACCACCCCTGAAAAAGCTTTCAGAAAGATTCAAACTTGGTTTAAAAAATCTACAGAATATCTTAAGAGTGTGCGGGATGAGAATTGGCAACTTAGCGAACAAATAGCAAATGTGCTGAAAACCGAAGAAAAGACCATACTGAAGGAAATAAATTCTAAATTTGACGCCTTAAAGAAAGACAATAAAAAGAAAAAAACGGTGACATTCTTAACTGTCAAAATCAGTGGAGACCTTTCTAACTATATTAAAGGTGAAACTTTCCAACAAGATCCCATGATACCAACAAAAGATAACGCAGAACTCCCTAAAAGCGAGTTCTTCGTCGGCGATATACCCTCCTTTAAAAGTTGTGCTCTTCAATTAGAAAATAAGAGAACTACAAGATCAGGTTCCATAGGCACATGCAGTGTGTGTGGTACAAGTGGTGTTAAGGTTTTTGCAAGAACCTATATCTTTCAGTTTGATACCGACGACAAGCCCGGATTCATACCTGGTGGCTTCAACAAAAAAACGAACTGGAAGAATATACCAGTGTGCGAAAAATGCAGAGAAAATTTGAAATTAGGAAGGGATTTCATTGAAAGGGAACTTTCTTACAAATTTTATGATCTAAACTACTGGCTAATACCTCAACTCATGACAAGTGACAATATATATTTACACGACATTCTCCAGATATTATCAAAGTCCGAAGTCAAAAAAACTCGAGTCGAGGAAAGCAAGAAGAAAGCTTTGACGAATGACGAAAATGAAGTATTTGATATCTTAAGTCAAGAAAAAGACATATTGACTGTGAACTTGCTCTTTATAAAAGAGGAGCAAAGTGCCGAAAGGATCCAACTTCTCATTCAAGATATTTACCCATCCAGGCTTAGACAAATCTTTAATGCCAAAGACGAAGTGGATAACATTCTAACGGGAGTTCCCTTCAATTTTGGTGTATTTAGAGAGTTTTTCAAAAAAACTGACGAAAAGAGGAGAGATAATGACCTCGACAAATATTTTCTAACAATTACGGAATCTGTATTTAAAAACAAACCTTTATCATACCCTTTTTTGCTTAAATTCATCATGACAAGGCTTAGGAAGGAATTCCTTAAACTAGGTACAGACAAAGAAGATAAAGGGTTCTATCAACTTACACAGAAAGCCTTTTTGGGAGTCTTATTTTTATTGAAACTTGGCATTTTAGAGAAAAAAGGAGGACAAACCATGGTTGAGCGCGATGCAGAGTCCATCTTAGCAAAATACGAAGATGGACTTAACACTCCCCTAAAGAAGGGCCTTTTTCTTCTCGGAGTTTTAACCCAAAAACTACTTGATATTCAGCAGAGAGAAAGAGACTCAAAGCCTTTCCTAAAGAAGCTTAAAGGACTTAAACTGCGAAAAAATGACATAAACTCCCTTTTTACCGATTTAAGAATAAAATTTGAAGAATATAAAGCGCTCACGCCCGTTGAGGAGTGGTTATTCTCCAGAGTTTCCTCTTATTTACTCCAAGGTGGAGAAAATTGGGACTTGACGACCGATGAAGTCAACTTTTATATTGCAACTGGGATGTCATTAAAGAATGAAATTTATAACAAAATTTTCAAAAAGGAGGATGTACAAAATGCCTGAAATTATAAAAAACAGGTCTGAAATTTTGTTCATGTATGATGTAACCTATGCAAATCCCAACGGTGACCCAAATGACGAAAACAAACCTCGTATAGACGAAGAGACAGGGATTAACATAGTAACCGATGTGAGATTAAAGAGGACCATAAGGGATTACCTTGATAATTTTAAGAACTGTGAGATTTTCATTAAAGAAATACGCGACGAGAATAACAAACTAAAAACAAAGGAATTAAGATTTGAAGAACTCGGAAAAAAGCCAGAGGAAATATTGAGTAAATGTATCGACCTCAGGCTATTTGGTGCGACCATAGCCATACAAAATGCAACTCTTACCTTAACTGGACCAGTGCAATTTTCTTACGGGCACTCACTACATAGGGTAAATCTAAGTTACATAAAAGGCACAACGGTTATGCCATCTGGTGCTGGTAAGGAACAGGGAACAATGACCGAAAGGTACATTTTACCATACTCATTTATAGTCTTTTACGGTATAGTCAATGATAATTCCGCAAGAATGCAGAATATTCCACTTACCGATGAAGATGTGGACCTAATGATGGAAGCTATATGGTACGGAACAAAGAACCTTATAAGCGGATCTAAGTTTGGTCATAATCCCAGATTTCTCATGCAGATTGTGTACAAAGAAGATCAAAACTTCCACATTGGTGAACTAGACCGCTTCGTAAGTTTAAAATCAAACTTGACTGACGAATCCATAAGAGATATAAGCGAATTTAAAATTGAAATTCAAAAACTGGTTGACAAAATTTTAGAAAACAAGGAAAAAATTAAAGAAATTAGACTACGCAAGGATGAAAGACTTAACACTGAACCTCAACAGTTTGAAGATTTAATTAAAAGAGAAGGGATAGTCATAAAGCCATTTCAATTTTAAGTTAGGGAATAATTATGAAAGTAATAACTTTTGACATCTGGGGAAGATTTGCCCATTTTAGAAAGTTTTACACTACAACTTCTCCTCTAACCTTCTCTTTTCCACCACCAAGTACAATCGCTGGGATAATTACTGCAATCCTTGGACACGATGTGTTGTCACAAAAAGGGAAAACTAACGAATATCTCGAATTGTTCTCGCCCGAAAAAAGCCTCATTGGTCTTAAAATAGTGAACCCTATTAAGAGGGTAAGAATGGGCACTAACCTTATTAATACCAAAGATGGTTATTTTAAGCCGGTAAAAAGGGCAAAAAGGGAACCAAGGATCCAAGTTTTGATGGAATTCATAAAAGAGCCAAGATACACAATCTATGTATATCACACAGATGAGAAAATAATGGAGAAACTCGAACAAAACCTTATTTACCACAAAACATACTACACTCCCAGCCTAGGACTTAGTCAACTGCTCTGCAATTTTGCATATAATGGTACTTACCATGCAGAACCAATAGAGTCTGATGAATTCCTAGACATAAAAACCCCTGTCTTGATCTCAAATCTTAAACCCCTACAGGGTTCTAACTGCACTTCTCAATCCATTGAGTTTGAATCCGGGAAAAAATACCTAAAAGAAATGATACCGATTGTAATGAACAGTGACAGGATAGTTAAGAAATATGAAGAAGTGATTTTCGAGGAGACGGGTAAGACAATTAGGGCGCGAGTAAAGAGAGCATATAGACTCAAAAATGAAGATGGAGAAGAAGAATTTATCACATTTTTCTGGTCTTAAGTCTCACCCCGAAAAACCTTTAGAGCAACACCTTTTAGGTGCTTATAGATGGGCATACAAATTTTTATGTAATGAAACTGAAATTACCAAAAACAAAGAAATAAAAGATACAATTTTACTTGCTTGCCTGTTTCATGATATAGGGAAAGCTACAAAATACTTCCAACAACTGCTTATACAACCTAAAAATACGCAGGAACCCGAGTTAGCAAAGCACAGTCTCTTTTCAGCTGTATTCACTCTTTACATTTTATCCCAAAGATATTACCCAAATTGCGGAGATATAAATTCCTTGAAACCGTTTCTCGCCTATGCGGCAGTAAGAAAGCATCATAGTGATTTAATAAACATATACTATTTAGCAAATGACATCACCGTTAAAGATGACGAACTACTCATAAAGCAAGCAAAAAGCATAGAGGAAAACCAATTCAAAATCCTTATTGACCAGCTAAGAAACGAAGTACACGAACTCCGTGACTTTAAAGTAGATATTAGAGATTTTATTTCGTGGCTTCAGAAGGGCGAAAGGGAAAGATTATTCAAAGGCTTCAGGAAATTAATCAGAAAATTAGACGAAGGAGAGAATAACATCGGACACTATTTAGAGATGAATTTGATCTACTCTATGGTAACCGATGCCGATTTAATGGAAATTTTCCTTGGCTCCGAACCCTACGAATTAGGAACCGATGCACTAAAAAGCGAAATAGTTGAAAAATACATCGCAAAAAATCTGGCTAACGAAAAAAGCAAGATTAACCATCTGCGTACTCAGGCGTTTGAAGAGGTAAGATCCAAAACAGTTAATCCTTCAAAACGACTATATTTACTGAATCTTCCGACAGGCATAGGAAAAACCCTTATTTCTTTTTATTTCGCCCTAAGAATTAGAGACACCCTCGGAAAGCGCTCAAGAATAATTTATGCTTTGCCATTTTTGAGTATTATAGAACAGAATCATAGTGTAATAGACAAGGTATTAAGAAATAGCCATATAAATCCAACTTTAGAAATCCTGATCAAGCATCATCACCTATCTGATCTATATTATTACTCAAACGAAACATGGGACGACATCTCAAATGAATACAAAAAATTCCAACTTGAAGGGTGGAACTCAGAAATAGTGGTTACGACCTTCGTACAGCTCTTTCACACGATCTTTTCTCATAGAAAGAGAATGCTAAGACGCTTTAATCGACTGTCAAACTCCATTATAATTCTTGACGAAATCCAGGCAATACCCGTAAAATACTGGGATTTAGTGAAGAAAACTTTGAGTGAGGTATCAGAAAGTTTAAACTCGTACATAATTCTCTCAACTGCCACCGCTCCCCTCATTTTTGACAACCAAAAAGAAACCCTTGTGGAACTTTGTGAACCCAAGAGATATTATCTCAGCCTAAACAGAGTAAAAATGAAAATTGATTATCGAAATTGGACATTAGAAGAGTTTAAAGCGAAATACGCAGATTTAATTAAAGATCATGGAGGCCTTGTAATATTTAACACTATCGGAAGTGCTAAAACATTCTACAATTCGATAAAAGAGACTTTAGAGAAACCCAGCACATTCCTCTCAACTCATGTGATCCCTAAGACAAGAAAGGAGAGAATTGAAAAAATAAGGACCGGACAATTTCAAATAGCAGTTACAACACAGCTCATAGAAGCAGGAGTAGACATTGACTTTCCACTCGTCATCAGAGATATTGCACCCCTTGACTCTTTAATTCAGTCTGCAGGCAGGTGTAACCGAAATGGTTTAAATTTCGGGAAATTCTTCGTTGTACATCTAGTTGATGGTAACAACAGACTCTTTGCAGATTATGTCTACGATAGAATCCTTATAGAGACAACAAAAGAAATATTGAAGGATAATCCAGAGTACATGGAAAGTGATTTCCCCAAACTGATTGATAGATATTATAGATGCATCCAAAGCAGGAAGTCTCAGGACATATCCAGGGAAT
>JBDRYG010000059.1:0-11149 GCA_039803305.1 Caldifarciminota bacterium | reverse complement strand
CGTTGGGGGAGCCTCCAATCCTAGCCCCCTCATAACAGTCTCCCCTCTAGCTGCAGGGTTAAAGAAGTCATCTAATTGCTCGTAAATATAATTTCCATATGAAATAAAACTTTCAAAGACAGCTGAGCTTGAAGTGAAAATGTACCATATGAACATTATTGTGAAAAAGAAAATAGCCATACTCATAGTTATATTATTGCTAGGCCGTCTCAACAAAAGAAAATAAACTGTATTAAACGAGATAAAAAACAGGAAAATTTCAGCAAGGGCATAATGGGAAGCCACCAACCCAAAGCTGAAAACCATGAAACATAATATTTTGCTGTTACCCTTCATTTCTTTATTTAGAATCACAAAAAGCAGCAAGGCAAAGAATACTTCGCCCACGATCTGTCTGCTTAATCCCAGCATTTCAGAATGAAACGTTGACGTAGCTATGAAAAGAAAAGCTCCAAAAAAAGCATATTTTTTATCTGTATGGATTTGCCAAACCTGATATAAACATAAGGGCACAAGTGAAAGAAAAATGGGGAAAATTACCTTAAAAATCCATGTAGGATTCATTTTCAAAAATATTGAGTAGACTGTGGGAAGTATCGTTACACTTAACATTGAGTTTATTCTACTATATCCTAAACTTGTGAAAGGAGAAACAGATGAGGCCCAATGTCCCCTTTCAACGGTCTCTCGAAAAACAAAGTATTCCATGGGGACATCAGAACCAAAGGATACCACATAGTTTGATATTAATGAGGAATGAAAAAGCATAGATATCCCAATTGTAAATATGGCTAAGGGGTAAAAGTCAAAAGTCAAAAATTTCCTTGATATACTGCTAGAAACGAAAAGCAAAGAAGTCAACGCTATCATTGCCAAGAGAAAGGTATTATTTCCATAGACGTTTACCCACATTGCCCCTATTACACTTAACACGGGAAGGATAAACCATAATAAAGGCTTATGAGACTTTATGTTTAAGCATTTGACCTCGTTTTCTCCGTCTTTTAAACATATTAAAGAAGCGCCCACAAGAACAAAAAAATTTACAATTAACAGCAGAGGCGCCAAGAAAAGCGGTTTTGAAGAACCTAAAAGTAAACCGAACTCATTGGCAAACACGCCAACAAACATTAAAAACACTATACTGAAACCCACTGAAAGAAGAGCAACTTCCACCAAGCTAAATCTATCGAGTCTCATTAATTTAACAATGATTAAGCCCGGAATAAAAGTGAAATAAAAGAATCCTAAAACCTGTCTAACAATTTGGATGTCAAAAAGTATCGTGATGCACACCATTAATTGCAAAAAAACCACTGCTATCAGAAAATCTAATTTATTGGATGTAAATCTCATTTAGAATCGCCCAAGCCTTATAAAACTCATTATTGCAAGACATAATGTTTAATATACGCTTCTGGCGTATGTATTCGCAATACACAATATTTATTAGTTTACCATGCATTTCTGGATATTAGGAGTGTGTAAACTTCTAAGCTTTATTGACTATCGATGAGTTGAGGGAGAGAGTTGAAAATGAATAATATAAAAATTTACACTATAACTGTATGCATAATGGTTTTCGCCGGGTTCCTTTTCGTCCCGATGCTTTCCCCTTTGCTAAATAAAGTTATTATAGGAAGCTCTGGTCAAATATTGGTTAAAGAAGTGATCGCTAGAAGCGGATCCCCCCAAGACATTCAAGCAGCTGTCGATGCCGTGCTTGCTGCCGGGGGAGGCACAGTACGCGTCCCATCCGGAACCTATAATTTTGATAACCCGCCAGAAAAAGGTCACGGGGTTATTGTGGTCACAAATGGGAAGTCTATATCTATCATTGGTGCCGGAATGGATGTGACCATATTGCAGGCAACTAAAGAGAATCAACCCGTAGGCTCTGCCATGTTTTATATAGATGGGAGGGGTGGAGGAAGAGTGCGCATCTCCGGAATCACGTTTAAAGGAAAGGTTGTAACCACGGAAGAGTATAGTTGTTATGGAGTGATTCTGGTTGGATGTGAAGACTTTCGTGTTGATCACTGTAAATTTATAGATTTTGCTGGAGGAGGGGTTGCTGCTGAAAATGCATTCTCTCCTCCATATGGAGTAAACAGAGGGGTGATAGATCACTGCGAGTTTGATAATCCATATAAGGAATCTATTGGGGGCGACTGGTGTTACGGAGTTGAACTCCACGGCAGACGTTTATGGCAAAATTTAGACAGTCTTCTCGGACATTATGACGGATTAACAGATGTTGTCTATATTGAGGACTGCGTCTTTAAACGTTGCAGGTATGCGGTAGGAGCTAACGACGGAGTGTTTTATGTCTTTAGGTACAATACCGTCTATCTTTGTCCGCTCTACGGTAGTTGGGCAAAAGCAGGTGTGGATTGTCATGAGGGTGGAACTAATTATCCGGGAGCGAGAGGGCTCGAATGCTACAATAATAAATTTAAATATGTTTCTGGTTATGGGCAACAGGGTGTAAAAATGAGGGCAGGAGGAGGCGTAATATATAACAATGTTTTTGAAATAGATATTGGAGTATGGTTAATCAAAGCTGATTGGGCTCAAAATGAACAGAACTACGTTAAAGACCTATATATATGGAACAACACATATTATAAAACGCCACTCCAGAAAGATAATTTCTACCAAGAAAACGTACATTATTTTCTCCGCGCAAAGTCCGGATACATTCCATATCCATATCCACATCCATTAACGACAACACCCTAAAAACGATTTTATCCCACACATGCTCAACCATTCACTCGCCATACTTTTAGATACAAATTTAGGCGCGCTTACGATAAGCTGCTCTTCCATAAATTTATATTAGTGGGCCTTTGCATGTCCAGAGATTCTTGAATGCACTCCAGAAGTTTAACAGCGTTTCTCCCATCTTCGCCAGTTATGGGTGCTGGCAGGCCCTTTTCCAAAGAGTTAACATAGCCAGTTATTAGTTCAAAATGTCCAGATAGGGGTTTTTTAAACTGATCCACAGTAAACTTCGCCCACTTTCTGTAAAGTCTTTTTAAGTCCGTCAAAAAATTGCGCGCGACACCTGTAACATCTGCGGCGGATTCCTGTGCTCTTTCTATCACGTAGTTATGAGGTATAAATGCTTGCACTCTTCGCCCATCAGAACTAACAATCTCGTAGAACATTTCTGATTCCTTTGCGACCCACGAAATTTCCATGATCCCCCAACGTTGAGATGGGGTTCTAAGTAAGACCATAAAGTCATCCCACACACGATATTTTGCCTTGGCTCCTAAGGCATAAACCTCGCTAACATCATTCAGAAAATTCAATTGAAGATAAGCAAGATGCGTACCAACCTCCCATAAAATCCCACCGTGCTCAGGATCTACATTCCATGGTTGAGCTAAACCATGAGTTTTTAGCCACTCGAAATTCTCCCTATGAAACGTTCTAAAAGCGATTAAGTTGAAGTCTTTAGAATCTGCTATAGACTTTAAAAGTCGAACAGACGGATAGAAAAGCTGATTGTGACAAACACAAATTTGGGTTCCATGTTTTCTTGCTTCAGTTATCATCTCTTCACATTCCTTACTGTTTCGCCCCATAGGTTTTTCCACTAATACATTTACCCCGCCCCTCGCAGCTTCGCAGACGATTGTCTCATGTGTCCCCGTAGGAGTGCATATATCTACAAAGTCCAGATCTTTAATATCAAGAAATTCTCTATAATCTGAGCAGACCTTTTCAATTTTGTAGAGGTTTGCAAAAGCCTTTGCCTTATTAACGTCAACGTCGGAAACCGCAACTACTCTAATTTTGTCTATCGCTTTATATGCTTTCATATGAACATGAGAGATTCTTCCGCAACCTATTAAGCCCACATTCATTTTCATTCCTCAAATTCAATTTTCCCTAATTTGAGTGCCCATAACCTTCAATATGTGCCCTAGTGAAACCATAACAAAAAGCAAGTCTTTTAAAGGCATAATGAAAAGGCAATAAACATAAGATTTTCCGCTTAACTAGTTGAAAAGCATAAGGAAAACGCAAAATCCCAGCCATGAACCCGCCTAGAGGAGACATTTTAAAAGGAAAATCTAAGTCCTTGGTTTTATGAAAAATGTAGTGTCCCCCATAACCCCACCAGAAATACTGTTTCCAAATGTCCCACCATGACTCCTTACATATTTCATAAAAAATTGCATCTGTTACTCGGGCTTCCCAACCTAAAGCCAAAATCCGTCGCGCTAGATCAATGTCCTCGCCAGCGCCTTTTATATTTTCATCGAAGCCCCCGGCTTGTCGAATAGCTTTAGTCCTATAAATAGCCCCTTCAGTACCGCAAATTCCTAACGGTGCTTTTTCGTTAACCATGATCCTTAAACTCTCTACAACAAATGGAATGTTTTCTAAAAAAGCAACGTAGTTTAGTCCGTTCAAAATTCCATATCTTGCCCGACCAATACCTACTTTCTTGTTTCTATCCATAAACTCCACTTGTTTTTTAACGAAATCTTTTGGGAAAACCGTATCACTATCAATCCAGATCACGTAATCTCCAGAAGCATTATTCACAACCATTTGCCTAGCAAATCCTAACCCAATATTTTCAGAAAAAAAAATTAATGGTGAATTTGCTTTCAGAAGCATAGTGTCCGATAATTTTTAATGTATTATCCCTGCTAAAGCCGTCAACAACAATAATTTCAATATCTTCATGAGGATAATCTTGTTTCAATACGCTATCCATGACGTAGCCGATCGTTTTTTCGCTATTTTTAACGCAAAGCCCAAGCGCGACTTTAACCATCTTTACATTCCACAATTATTTGGCTCGTAATTATCTAAGTGGCTTGCCAAAAACCCTATATTCCACGCACATGTTTTAAATAAAAAGATAATGGGCAAAGAAAAAACCACTATCCGGCCCGTTAAAGGGTAAAGTTTAGCGGCGTCTAAAAGCCCTGCTACAAGAGCTATCAGCGGAAACATCTTGTATACTTGTATAGCTCCCTTATTTTTGTGCAGAAAATAATGAGCAAAATATCCACGGAACCAGTATCTTTTCCAAATAGTTCCATAGTCTAATCCTTTTCTTTCGTAGTCACAGAAATCAACATCAACAGTATCTAGAGTCCATCTAAAAGCCTTCATCCTCAACTCCACGTCAAAATCTTCATAATAGCCTCTCATAGTCTCATCAAACCCTTCCACATGTCTCAATGCTTCCACCCGATATATTGCACCCCCAGTGCCCAAGGATTTGAACTTTGCTTTCTCCGATCGATAGTTCACCATTCTGCTGGCTGCTCTAGAATATGCCTCAAGAGTGCCTAGAAGAGAGAATCCAGCTTTAATGGATTGTTTTCCTTTGGCAATTCCAACCTCTGGATGGGTTTCCATAAAATCAACAAGTTTTCTCAAATAATCCGGGGGGATTACCATGTCGCCGTCTACCCAAACTATATACTTGCCCTCTGCACTTTTTACAACAACATTCCGCGAATACCCTATACCTCTCCATTTATGGCTAAAAATCTTCACACTTATGTCGATTTTGGAAGCGTAATCTCTTATTATTGAGAGCGTTTTATCGCTGCTTCCATCATCAACAAAAATTAATTCTATAAACTTATGGGGATAATCCTGCTTCATAATGCTTTCGATAGCTTCTCCTATGCTGCTTTCGCAGTTTCTAACGCAAACACCGATTGTAACTTTAGGTCTCGCCAAAACAGTACACCATAAAGGCTTCTTGCAAGCCCTATACCAAATCATTTTCGATTAAGCATTCTTGGTTTAATAAAAATCGATCCTCAGGCTGCTTCCAGATCACAAAGTTCTTTCTTAAAATAGATAAAACCATGGCGTAAAGAATCACCACATAGCCTAAGGAAACCTCAAAAAAATAACTTCTCACCTTAGGGATTAATAAAATCAGAAGGGTTAATGACGTGGCAGTAAACTTAAACACCATGTATAATGAGGTAATTATGAAAGCCAAGAATGCAAAAGGCGCCAAAAAGTAAGTCAGCAAATTTTTAACAATAATCCACCTCTCGTTTTTCATCCCTCCTCGTAGTAGTAAAACAGCATATTTTTTAAATACACGGATTAATTGGCCTGCCCTTCTCACTTTCATCTCCAATTTTCCACCTAATGTTTTAGGAAAAAACGTATAAAATTCGGCTTCTGGAACCATGATTGTCTTAAAATTTTTCTCGATAACACCTATTATTGTACCACAATCGTCAGACCCAGTATCATATGGATCAAATGACCCCAAAACCTCTCTTTTAAAAGCGCTAAAACCGCCCTCAAATAAAAGTGTTGAAGAAATTTTTGATTCTCCAAGTTTCATTAAGTTCATTGTTTCTAGATATGATACTTCGCTATTTACCGCGTAGGAAAAACCTGTGTTTAATAGTTTTTTGGGCCCGGAAATTGCTCCAACCCTTGAATCAGCTAAATAGGGAATCGCCTTTTCCAAAATTGTTGAGGGCCAGAAGCAATCTGCATCAGAAACTATTATGATGTCCCCTTGACAGTTCTTTAGCGTAGAGTTTAAAGATGCGGATTTTCCAGCACGTTTGTTTTCCGTAATCAGTTGGATATTCATAGTTTTATTACCTTGAATAAAAGCTTTAATTTTCTCAACAGTCGAATCTGCCGAGCAACCATCAACAAAAATAATTTGAACAAGATCTTTTGGATATTTCAACTTAGTCAAATTTCTTATCTTATAGGTTATTGCTCGTTCTTCATTATAGGTGGGCACTATTATGGATACTTTCGGCATGAAGCTTTTATCCACCTTTATGTTCCAAGGTCTATTAGCCATCCTTTTTAGCCAGAGGTAGGTTAATCCAAGAAAACCAAAGGAGAAAAATGCGGAAATAAACCATAAAATTATTATAATCAACACGAGCATTCGCTCACTTATTCACTTATTTTTAGCCTCTCCCTCAACAACTTAAAAGTTTCAGCAGCATGCTTTTCTTTTGAGACACCTATTGCTACGCCTTTTATGTTTGGTAAACCTGCTATATAGTCTATGGCTTCTCTAGGCTTCAGGTAGCCAGCCGCTAAAATGCTAATAGCTAAAACGTTTAGTTTAGGCATGTTGGCTAAAGTCCTTTCACATTCTTCTCTCGAGGGAACCATTTGGAAGCCGATTTTATTGAAGGGCGCTGCAACCACGATGTCTTCTAGGTTTATGTTCCATTCTCTAAATTTCTCCGCCAGCAACGTGAAGTTTCCAGTGTTAAAGCCCGGCATTATCCTAACTTTCAGCAGAGACTCAATATAGAACTTGAAAACATATTCTAGGCCTAAACTTAGGCATAAATCGGTTATAAGCTGATGAAGCAGCATGGATTCAAGTTTGGTTTTTCCGCCAGCTGAACGCTTAACTCTCGAAATTTCATAGAGTAAATAAGTCTTAATGATGGAGTTTAAATCAGATCTTAAAACTCCATTTAGACCGGAAACTGCGGCACGTATGTTCCCTGAAAAAACTATTTCTCTAACCATTTTTCTGGCTAACCCTGGAACTCCGCCAGCGGTGGAAGCCATCTTAATGTATTCGTAGGCGTAAGGCGTAATAGTGTACAGCCTTAAATCCTTGCTTCCATGATCCTTCCGCATGATCTTTAAAATGGATAGAGTTTTCTCGCTCACTGAGAACATGAATCCGTCGGCGCCATTCTGGAGAGAAATCGCTATTAGCTTAGCCGCATACTCCGGGTTCGTGGGTTCGTTCCCCCTAGTTCGGCTCCTCTCCTGTGAGAGATGGCTTATACCATGGAATGGATTATCCCCAACTAGCAAAACTTTTTCTTGACTACTCAACCTGATCAGCCTTCGCTAAAACCTCATCGATTAAACAGTCAACCTTCGCCGCCGCCTCGAAACATGGTTCAGCGGGCTTTCCTTGAGCAACCGACCTAATGAAGTGCTCATCTTCACGGTAGTATTCTGGCCCTCCAAGCCAGAAGCCACATTCATCACCTAAATCATGCCTAAGCATCCTCCGCGCTTCTCTATCTTTCAGGCTCAATGTTAACTCATCATCATTCATGTATAGGTTGCCCTCTGAACCCTTAATTAAGAAGCCGACTTCAGGCATTCGGTATCCATTAACGCACCATGAAACACTAAAGTTCCCAACAATATTATCCAAGGTCTTAACGCTGAAGCGGACTGAATCTATTGAACCATTACATGCAACTGATTTAAACCTAACGTTTTTAACCTTAAGATCTCCAAAAAACCATAAGGCTAGGTCAAGCGCATAACAGCCCAAATCCCTAACCACATCAACCTGCGGTGCATTAACCCTCGAATCCTTCTCTAACCCGAAAAAGTCAGATGAGTAGGCATAGGCCTCAAATGAAGCAGGTGCACCAATAATATTCGAATCTAATAGGCTCTTGGCCCTCATGAAGGTGACTGAGAAGCGTCTTACGTAGCCGACCATGTTTACGCCGCCAAACCTCCGCGCCCAATCGCAGATTCTTCTAGCCTCATCAAGGCTTGAGGCTAAAGTCTTCTCGACGAAGAGGTTGCCTGCAACACCATTCTCATAAACGCTCTCTATGACGGGAAAATGTGATCTTATAGGTGTAGTCACGTAGACGGCGTCTAAACCAATATTAGAAAGATTTTTTACACCGTCAACTATAATAGTATCCCTAAAAATCTTCTTCAAAAATCTTCGGATAAACCCGTTTTTTTCGCAGATGGCTGTAAGCTGAACGCCAGGCAGGGAACTCAAGACCCCGGCATGAAGCATGCCCATTTTACCGAAGCCTATAACTGCAACCTTCAGTCTCCGCGCACTCAATTTAAGATCGCCCATAAACCAAATTCTAATTAACCTACAGATTCCGGGGAGCCGTCATGTTAAGCCATAATCCAACAAATCGCCCGTGATACTGAAAATCATTAACTGAAACATTATATAGCCAAATCTCAAAGAACAGAAACCCGCAAAAAGCTTTCCTTTCAGAATCCCAGGACGCTAGGTAGCCACTCATATTCAGCCAAATATTATTCAGCGTTAAACCCGAAAATTTAACTTCTGAAAGCTGCTTATCCCAAGTGTAATTGAAAGAAAAAGTTATGGAGACCTCATAAATCTGCCCATCGGCAACAAAAACTGTAAAGTTAAAGAGCGAAGGCATACTGCTTGGAAGCCTATCTTCTATGGGTCCAAAGCTTATTGGAGCTGGCTGCATCTGGTTTCTGAATTTAACCTGAATCATATAGTATGCGCAATGGCCTAAATGGTTCGCTATGCCGAGATGAATTGCGTAGTTTTCTCCGCGCGAAACGTTATATGGGTAATTTTCAGTCTTATGGTCGGCGTCTAGAATCCAAAACTCTGTGAAAAACTCCGTTCTAGGATAAACAAGAATATTGCTTAAGAATGGTGAGGCAACGAAAAGCGCCGTAACACCGATAATAGTCCAGTAAAGGAGCCTATAATCCCTAATACTCATCTAATTCACGTGCACCCTACTTTTTTCACGTCTGGTTAAATATAGCCAAGCAGCATAGCTGCCAGCAATAATGCAGAGAACGCCGACAACTGCGCCGACAAAATTAAACATTAAGTCCCGTTGGCTGGCTTCTTTGGCTTCGCGTCTCAAGACCCCGGCATACTCAGTGAAGCCATTAAGCATTGATAGGCATTCACCAGCGTATTTGACTGCAGATTCATAGTCGCCATAATTATAGGCTAATTTAGCCTTAGAGAGAAGCCAACTCGCCCGATTAAGGATGCTCA
Organism: Caldifarciminota bacterium; assembly: GCA_039803305.1. Classification (GTDB taxonomy): domain Bacteria; phylum Hydrothermota; class Hydrothermia; order UBA1063; family UBA1063; genus UBA1063. The sequence continues at coordinate 1,368 of JBDRYG010000059.1, read as the reverse complement.
CCATCTCGGTAATGTTCGCGCGATCTCTCTCAGCGTCCATGATAGCCCTATAACAAGCGATAACCCCGAATTCAGCTTTAGAGATTACTGAGAAGGCATCATCACTATTGACGCCTAAACAGATTCGGATATCGTGATGCATGGAAAACGCAAGTAGAACAAGTAACGTTAATGACATGAAAGCATTCAATAAAATCCTATCCAAAATAACACCTATAAGATTAATAGTTAACGCGAGTTCAACGTCTCTTCGCCTTAGCATCAGAGTTTACTTGTGAAGAGCACATATCCTCAAGCTCTTTCCTCTCAGAAATCGCTGTCTGCATCTCTTTCTGAATCTTAGAGAACCTGCTTGTAAAGTGTTCATATTTCTCAAGGAAAATAATTCCTTTTTCAGTGACCTCGTAGCCGTTACTGCTTAAGCGTAGTAAATTGAGATTTATACTTTCAGCTAAGTACTTCTCTAGCAGAGAATAGCTCAAGTTAGCCGCATACATTATCCTAGTCTTCTTAGTTGCGCCGCCAGCTGCACTTGAGAGTATATCCGCTATAATCTCAATTCTATGTCTATACTTAACCATTACAAAACCTCAAAAAAAGGCCGAGCTTAAACAGAGACCTATTTAAGCGAATAATGGAGCCAGCCTCTTCCACCCTTCTTCTGCTGCAATTTCGTAGTTTTTTTCTTAGGCTTGCTTGGAAAATCCTTTATATGCTCTCCCTTAGCCTCCCTCTTCAAGACCTCTCTAATAAATTTCCTCCATCCGCCAACGTGAGGATTAACGTTAAATCGCCCAACAGCGACCTCAGGCATATAACATTCCAGGATTTCATGGAAGCTCGGTGGCTTACAGTCCTTAGTCGCTAAAATAACAGTACCCCTATCAATAAATAGCCTGAGGAAGTCTTTACTGGCAATACCCTCAGCCTTAACCCTATCGTCAAATCTAGTCAGCCAAAGGCTCTTCCACTCAACTTTAAGCTCCTTAACAAGATTTCTCCATTCGAGAAAGCAGTCTACATAATCCCTCCCTAAAGGAAGCGGATCAGAAGCCCCATCTTTCATATTACTGTTCTTCATTCCATAAGTAGCCCCTAACTTAGAACATTTGCCACAGTTTTATAGATCTGCCACATTATTTAGCAACATTTATTATTATAAGTTGCGAAAAGAACGTCTATAATAAGATTCTAGAAAGACTTTAAGGAAAAATAGACAAAACTTCCACTTATAGCAGGTATTTAAAAGAAGGCCAAATCCAATGTTGCCTCATTTTTACGATACTCTTTTCCATATTAAATCGATAAAATTTCTGGAATAAACTTAAAAATTCATTTTTTATATATGTTTTCGCAATTCACATGCTT
>JBDRYG010000058.1:0-11231 GCA_039803305.1 Caldifarciminota bacterium | reverse complement strand
ATAATGTCTTCAGCAAGGAACAGTTTATATGTAAAATCCGAAAATACTTCGTGATCCAGGGCACCAAAAGAAGAAATGTAATCAAAGTCTTCGATTAAGTCAAAGAAAGTTGGTATGAAAGGCTGCAACAGATCTTCCGCGTAGATTACTCCCACAAGCTTCCCAACCTCATCCACTACAGGAACCAGCGAGGTAAACTCCTCTTTCATTTTTTCTGCAATTTTGGAAATGGGAGTATCCCTCGTCACAGGTTCTATATAAGATAAAACATCAGAAACACGCAAAGAAGTAGTCATAAAGCAATTATAAAATCGGGCTTAAATACTACAAAATTAGAGCTTACCTTTTTTGAATTTTTCCAGCATTTCCTTGAAATACTTGTTTTCTGGATCCAAACTGCAAGCCCTACTTTCGAGTTCGATGGCCTTTTTTCTCATACCCAGCTTAAAGTAAATAAGGGCTGCAGTATCAAGGATGTTAGCGTCATCAGGCTTAATAGCCATTGCCTTGTCAATTAACATTCTGGCATCTTTCAGTCTGATATCTCTTAGCACCATGAACCAGGCAACTTCGTTAAGAAGGTCAGGATCATCAGGATTTTCTGAAAGGACTTGCTCCATAATTTGCATGGCTTTTTTATACTCCAATTCAGCCTTGTCTTTTTTGCCCTCCTTAACATACTGATCACCGATTCTGCCATATGCGTCAAGAAGGAAAAACCTTTGCCACAAAGAGTATATTCTTTTTAGTTCAGGAATTGGATCCGGGTGATCATCAACCCGTATATCTACATACTTATCCCATAGCCCTGCATATCCACCATTTTTTCTCATCACAAGAAGTGCTGCAGACTGTTTGCCTCTTGCATCTCCACCCGCATGATCACCTGCCTCAAGGGCATGTATCAACCTTTCAGGCAAATCCTCGCCTTCCGATTCGAGAAAAGCCCTCTCCATTGCCTTTAAAACAGTATCACCCACCAGTATATTGCCCTGAATAGCATAAAAATACCCATTTACATGACCAGCAAAAGCTATACAAGATTTTCCTGTCCAGGAAGCACTACCTCCTCTCGAAGATACAATGCCAACTTGCCGTCTATCAAACAACGTATCTATCGAACTCAAATATCGTATTATGCTATCAGGACTTATCCCCTCTCTCAACATGTTGAGTGCAATAGGTCCAAAGTTAGGGTTACCAAAAGCTTGTGAGGCAACAGCACCTGCCTCCACATCAGCAAAGGGAACCACTGATCCTACTGCAAGAAACTTTGAAGCTACTGCTACGCCAACCTCACCGCGAGCGGTATCACAAGCTACAATTGAGAAAGTTCCATAACTAACCTTGGGTACTAAGTGCATTATCATTAGCAATAAATTTACCATATGCACCTCCCTTTTAAGAATAAACCAAGCTTTGAGCATAGTCAACGGCCTCTATTGTTAATCCCTGAAAGGAGCATTAAAATTTTTTAAGTTATATGCAAGATCTGATAGATAAGCTGGTCAGGTTTATTAAATCCGAAAAGGGAAAAATTGCAATAATAACCCACGCAAACCCTGATGGCGATGCAATTGGAAGCCTTATGGGGCTCTATCTTTATTTGAAAAAGGCAGGGAAAAGGGTAGTCCCTGTGCTAAAAGATAGGGTCCCGTCTTATCTGGATTTTGTCCCTTCCATATCAGAAATAAAAAATGAACTTGAAAAGGAATTCGACACAATTATACTGGTTGATGCCAGTGAGTTTTCAAGAACAGGTATAGAAGAGCCACCAATAAATAGAATTATAAGGATTGACCACCACATTTCGGGCAAAAAATACTCGGATTACGATGTGGTTGTACCAGAAGCACCAAGCACGGCGAGTTTGATTCTTGAGTTTGCCAAAAAGTATGATGAAAGACTCATTGATTCCAAGATAAAAACATGTATTTATACTGGTTTATTGACTGACACCGCTTCCTTTAGACATTCTAATAGTTTCAAATGGGCTTTTAGTGATGCTTACTACCTTGTGAGCAATGGACTCGACGTCACCGACATCGCTTCACTTGTCTATGAAAGGAAAAAACTTAAGACTTTGAAACTACTTGGGAAAGCACTATCAGAGATATTTCTAAAAGACGGTGTTGCATTTATAGTTATAAAGCGAAGTCTTCTGGAAGAATTGGGGCTTGACAGGAGTGAAACAGAAGGGTTTGTAAACTACCCCTTATCCGTTGATCAAGCAATTGTTGGTGTGAGTGTTACAGAAATTGGTGAGAAAGAATGGCGAATTAGTTTAAGGGGAAAAAATAAAGTAAATTTAGCAAAAGTTGCTGAAACCTTTGGTGGGGGTGGGCATTTCAATGCCGCAGGGTGTTCTATAAGGGGTGAACTGGATAATGTTATAAATTTGTTGGTTGAAACAATAAATACATACAAAATTGAAAAAGGAGCTTAATATGGAGTTAATTTTTGAAATTTCTAAACCAGGAAGAGTTGGCTATACATTAAAAAAATTCGAAAAAGAGGTTAAGCCTCAAATCCCTGAAAATCTATTAAGAAAAAGTGAACCAGAACTCCCGGAGGTCCCAGAGAACGAAGTTGTTCGTCACTTTATAAAGCTCTCAATCCTAAACCATCATGTGGATAAAGGATTTTATCCCCTTGGCTCATGTACCATGAAGTACAACCCCAAAATCAATGAATTCACAAGTTCCTTGGAAGGATTTACGCACTTACACCCTCTTCAGCCTTACTCCACAATTCAGGGTGCTCTGAAACTCATGAAAGAACTTGAGAATTTGCTGGCTGAAATAAGTGGAATGGACTACATCTCCCTTCAACCAGCAGCAGGTGCCCACGGAGAATACGCGGGAATAAAAATTATAAGAAAATATCATGAACTCAAGGGAAACCCGAGAAAATACATACTTATACCGGATTCTGCACACGGAACAAACCCAGCCTCTACCACTCTATCGGGCTACCAGGCAGTAACCATAAAATCAGGTCCAGATGGAAGGATTGATATAGAAGATCTCAAGGCTCACTTAAACGAAGATGTAGCTGGGTTTATGGTAACAAATCCCAATACCCTTGGTATTTTTGAAAACAGAATACACGAGATAGCCGATTTAGTTCATGGTGTTGGTGGATTAATGTACCTTGACGGTGCCAACCTTAACGCCTTCGTAGGCCATATAAGACCCGGAGATCTGGGATTTGATGTTATGCATTTTAATTTGCACAAAACCTTCTCTACACCTCATGGAGGTGGTGGGCCTGGTAGTGGACCCGTGGGCGTTAAGAGCTTCTTAGAACCCTACCTACCCGTGCCGAGGATTGTAGAAAAAGATGGTAAATACCTCCTGGATTATGACAAACCTTACTCTATTGGAAGGCTTCACTCCTTTTACGGGAATTTCCTTGTTCTAATTAGGGCATATACCTATATTAGAATGATGGGGAGAGAGTTCCTTAAAAGGGTAAGCGAAGACGCCGTTATAAATGCCAATTACCTGAGGAAAAAGCTCATGGAACACTATGAACTCCCATATAAATCCACCTGTATGCATGAATTCGTCCTTTCCGGCAGAGAGTTTAAGAAATATGGCGTTCGAACCCTTGATATTGCGAAGCGTATTCTTGATTTTGGAATGCATGCACCGACCGTGTACTTCCCTCTTATAGTCCCAGAGGCACTTATGATTGAACCTACTGAGACAGAAACTAAAGAAACACTTGATAAATTTGCCGAGGTTCTGATACAAATAAAAAAAGAGGCAGAAGAAAACCCTGACATCCTTAAAAAAGCTCCCCATACAACACCGGTGAAAAGATTAGATGATGCCCTAGCGGCAAAAATGGCCAGGGTGAGGTTTGTGAGAGAATAGAAGTTAAAGCAAAAAATTATTTAGATTGTAAAAAAAATTTTTAACGCAGAACTCTATATAAATTTGGATATGAATTTTTAGTATGTCATACTTATGAACGATATGTATCTGATTAACGCCGAGTAATCAAGTTTACTCACCGGCTACACATCTTGCTTCAGCAGAAGTGCTCCCCCAGTCCTCCGCCTTGAGGTCATAGGTCCCCAACACATTCTTAATGTAAATCTTTACATTTATGGAATCATTGCTCAAAGCACCCAGGTACACTGTATCACCTTTGTCGACCACAACGAGTTGACTCCATGGTAATGGGGCATTAAAAACAGTAGTGGTGTACCCGGAGCTGCTTGACACATAACTTATTGCGAAAGCTTTACTTGATTTTCCTGTAACCTCATACTTTACTTCATAGGTATTCCGTGAACAGGCTGATAGCATTAAAAGCACAAATGTCATGAGAATCACTATATACCTCATATATCACTCCTTTTTTGCGTGTATTATAACTTTATTAGCTTGGCTTTCAAAACATATAGCCCTTGGAAGAGCCCTAAATTCAGAAAATTAACATTATAATGAGGTGTGTTTAGCTTTGAAGAGATAAGTACAGGGAAACAAATTCAAATAGGTACTGGATTTTTCTGTTCAAATGCTGATGGTTCGATTTCGACAAATCACAAAATAACCCTTAAAAATCTTTCAAAACAAAATGTTATAAAAAGCGTAAAGCGCAACTTAGAAGACCTAATAAAACTTCTCCAAATAAGTAAAGAATTACGATGTACCATATTCCGTCTTGGAAGCAACTTCATCCCGTTTGCAAGTCATGAATTATTCAATAAAGGATGGCTTAGTGAAATTAAAAGTCTCCTCAAAGATTATTTAGAAGAAATAAAAGCTTTCAACATCAGACTCACCATGCATCCAGGACAATTTGTAGTACTATCCAGTGAAAACCAGGAAGTGACAAAAAGATCCCTGGCTGAATTAGCATATCATTTCTGGCTTCTCGAAGAGCTTCAAACCGGCGAAAATTCAGTTGTCGTCATCCATGGGGGAGGAACATACGGAGATAAGAAAAGCTCAACAAGAAGACTAAAGAACACTATAAAACGGAACCCCTGGTTAAAGAGAAGAATCGCTCTGGAGAATGACGAGAAAAACTACAACATACAGGACATTTTGGAAATCTGTAGGGAAGTTGAGATCCCTGCTGTTTTTGATTACTTTCATCATACAATCAATCCGGCCGATTTTGATATAGAGGATCTTTTTGAAACCTGGGGGAGCCGAATTCCAGAATTCCACATATCTTCAAAATCAAAAAGTTCCAATCCCTACACCCATGGAGACTTTGTTGAAATTGAGGACTTTTTGAATTTTTGTAATTTAATTTCAGGCTTTTCCAGAGCAAAAAGTATCAGAATCGACCTTATTTTTGAAGCTAAACGAAAAGAACAAGCAATATCAAAATTTTTCAAAGACATCGAAAAAGTCAGAGATTTAGGTAAATTCAAAGTTCAAAAAGTATAAACTTAATATAACTTTTGACAATTCTCGCAATAGTAAGCAACCCTCTTCCGCTCACCTAACTTTCGCCTTAAAATAGGACCACCACAGTAGATGCATTGTTTTTTACCATAACAGACAAGGTTGTCTTTTAGCTTATAACCCTTTTTCCTGAATTCGTAAAAGATCAGGGCAAACTCCCGGGTTTTATTAATAACCTCGTATATCTTATCAATGGGTATTTTTTTTACCCGGGAAGCAGGATGCACCCGTGCCCGGAATAACCCTTCTATCCTTATGATATTACCTACACCAGGGAAAACATCCTGATCCAAGAGTAAATCACCAATAGTATCCTTGCGATCTTTGACTATATTAACGGTTTTCTCTATCTCATAATGGGGATCAATTATGTCCTGCCCCTTGAAAGAGATACGATTTGTAAAATTCACCGAACAGTTGTAAAAGAATATGGAAGAATCCTCGGTTTTAAATCCAAAGCGGATCTGCTTTTCACTTTTTGTAATTTTATTCATTGAGAAGCTTCCGTACATGAGAAAGTGAACTCTAATAAAGCCCCGTCCCTCTATTTTGAAAAGGAGGTTTTTACCATGGGAAAAAACCTTTTCAATCTTACTGCCCGGGAGTAATTTAAGATCTACTTTTTTTGTGTTTCCAAATGCATCAAGGATCTTTCTTCCCTCTAAAAAGCTCAATCGCTCTGCGATTACTTTCACCCCTGGCCCTTCCACATACTTAATTTTCAAGCAATTTGCAAGGATAAAAAACTCCAAACAAAAATTAGGCGTATAATTACTTCTAAAAATGTAAGGAGCAAATCATGGAAAGAAAGAGTGGTGAAAATATAAAAAGATGTAGATGCACCAAGAGTAAAGCTGGACTTATAACTAAAACGATAATATTACTTGTATTTCTGGCTTTACAGACAAATTGTATTAAGAAAGACACAAATGATGGCACTAACGGAATGGGCAATTTATCCCCTGTTTGGGTGTATTCTGGTGTTGAATATCCAAGATATTTAAGGATGTCCAAAGACAGCAAATACGCAATTTTAGCAGGAGAAAGCAAAGTTGCGCTTCTTGATCTTTCAAAACAGGAAGAAATTATCTCTTATCAGGTAACAAGTGAGGAAATTGGTTTCGAGGGGGTTTCTATTTCTGAAAGTGGCTATGCCATTGCCACCACATTTTCAAACATGAAGGTATTTTATGCACTGGACAATACTTTTCTTGCTACAATAACAGAGGTAAATGGACAAAGGCTTCGTGGCTATCCTGTGATATTAACACCTTCAGGGCAGGATGTTTTTGCCTTCGGTTTTTTAAGGTTTCACCTTTCTGGAGGCTTAGTCTGGTATAACCCCGTAAATTTACAGGACCAGTACGGTAACTATTATCCAAATCCTGACTACGATTTTGCGAACGAAATGGTTTGCTCAAGGGATGGAACTATCCTGGTGATGGAAAGCAGTATTTATGGAAAGCTTTCAATTTTCAACGGATTGAATGGTACACTTTCCTGGAGATGTAGTGAAAGCTTCGATGGAGGGGCTGAATTAGCAATTTCAGGAAATGGTAATGTAGCTGTAGCAAAGGATTTATCGAGAATATTTTTCTTCTCAACCAATCCGCCATCTCTTCTATTTACCCGAGACTTATCTCGCACTCCGGTTAATAGTTATAGATCTGTTGCAGTCTCATACGACGGGAACATAATCGCAGTAGGAGATATGTCTCGACTTTTAATTTTTAAGAATCGCTCGTCCAATCCTACTGCTATAAGAGAAACCAATGAGGGTGAGATTTTGAACATTGATATGAGTGATGATGGTATGCGCATCGCTATATCTTCATACTTCGGGGGTCTTCAGATTTACGACCAGAACGGAAATCTTCTATATGCCCATGACAGCGAGTATAGCGGCGCTGTAAGTGAAGCAAATATCAGCCGTGATGGCAAAATCGTAACCTGCATTTACGAAAACAAATTTCACATGTATAAGCTAAAATAGAGTATGATAATCTATTTAAAGAGCACTCACTTTACATAATTCTTCAGACTTTTGATTATATCGAGATCTCCTACTGCTTCCAGCCTACCGGAAACAGGTATAGTGGCTCTTCGGAGATTCCTAACACACTTTTAACTTCGCTATCAATAAACGCACCAACAGGCACTGTGCCAAGCCCCAAAGCCGTTGCCTGAAGCATAATGTTCTGTCCAATATGCCCAGCTTCCATGTGAACATAACGCTCTGCCCTCGCACCGTATCTAACCCTTGTACGCTCATAAACAGCAGTAATTATTATTGTTATTGGTGCTTTTAGTATCATGTCCTGCCTTAATGCCCTATCAGAAACAGCTTTTCTAAGGTCTCCTTCTTTTACAAGTTCAATAGCGTGTTCTTTGTGATTATACCTGTAAAGTCCTGGATTTAGACCATTCACATTCCCCGCCAGGAGGTATATTTCCATTGGATAAGTAGCACCTGCTGAAGGCGCTGCCCTCCTCCCACTTGCAACGATACCTTGTGCCGCCCAAAGAAGCTGAGAAACTTCTTTGAGTGTAAGCGGTGCGTCTTTATAAGTCCTTATTGATCTCCTCTCGTTTATTGCCTTTTCAAGAGAAAAATTGCTATCTCTTGCTGGATCAGGTAACTTTACCATTTTTTGCGCTCCTGTTAAAAGAATTCCAAATAATATTATCATCATATTCCACCCTCCATTTCACCTAACAAATTATAAAGTATCAGATTTAACCATGACAAAAATTCCAGTAAGTTTAATCAATGCTGGAATGGAGACAGACGAACAATTCCCCTATCACTTCATTGAGATCTGAAGCGGCGTGACTTAGAAATCCTTCACCATGGCTTCTAGGTACTTACTCCATTTCTTAGATACTACAACTCCAAATAGACTTAACCGTAAGTAAATATATAGAATACTTCGCGTAGGCGGTATACAATCAATATTTTCAGGTACTTTACCTCTAAGAAACTCTCGAAGGGGCTCCCAGCTTGTAAGAGAATCCATAATCACACTCATCATATTGACCTTCTTTCCTCCTAAAGCAAATCTGGAAATCTTTTCTTCCAATTCATCATTAATTCTAAAAAATTCCTCATCACTGAGATTATTTGAACCAAGAGCATGAACATAATACAGGTAATTTAATACGGCTTTCACTCCATTTTTCACCTTTAAGTAATCTTTAAGGATATAGAATGTTAAGGTTACACCCCCTAAATGTTGAAAGTACCACAAATCGTCCCTTGCTGCAAAGAAAATCTTGCCAGTCTCCGATAGAAAGGTCGCAAAATCTGCAGGTTCTTCAAGGAATGCCACCTGACGCATTTTGGGAATTGCAATCCCCTTGTAAACTGGAACTATTTCTAAAAAGTTTGTATCTTCATCTCTGATGATAACATCAAGTTCATGCTCTTTTGTAATTGGTGCACAGAGGGCAAGTTCAGGATCATAAGGAACAACCTGAATCTCCTCAAGAAAAACATACCACTCTTTAAATAACCTTTTAAACTTTTTGGCAAGTTTGCCCTTTTCGTAATATTTTTTAAAGTATTCAAGGGCGTTCATGTACCTCCCTTTGTATTTTAACAATTTCTGCAAGTCTGTAAAATTATAACGTGGTTTTTAACAAAAGGGACCACCCCCTTCCCCTTTGGGATTTTACCTATAAAAACACTAAAAATGCTAGAGAAAACTAAAAAAAACCCGTCACGACCTTTACAATCTGAGAAAATACTAAAAATCTCTTAAAAAACAAATTCGCTTTACTGGGAAAATTGACTTAAGCGTAATTAAATTTGACTTTTTTCGCAATACACAATAAACTCATGTAGAATTGCAATTTATAAGATACTTTGTTTGATGTTGTATTTTGAAGGATTACATCAAAAAGAAGTCCAGGAAAAGATAGTAGATGCTGAAAAATGAATAAGCTTAACCCTGAGATTTTGCGAAAAAAAATATTCACGATATGTCAAAATTCGTCTTAAAATTCAGCAATTTTTCCCTAAGTCAGAGTCTACTGTTTTAATGTTTGGGAATAGTACGATTTGGCTAATATTTAAGAGTATCATTTGACACATCGGTAGTAGAACGTAATAAGGAAAGAGAAGGTACAGTTGTAAAGGGCCCATTCTGGCGTGAACCAGTAGAAATTGTAAGGTTTGAAGAGTTTTTTGATTGTATCAAAATCATAGTTAAACTAATATACTCAGCCCCCCTCGTAGAGTCAATCTTAGAAAAAGAAGACTGGAACAGATTAGAAAAATTAGAATACGAACTGAATTTTGGTGCTGATGCACGAGATGCATTTCTTGCTATTAAGGCACTCCGATTTGCCCATGCCTCCCTTTACGATCCCCTTTTAGCCATGAATATCTCAAAAATAGACCCCTTACCATTCCAGAAAGATGCAGTTTACGGACACATTATAAAACTACCAAGAATAAGATTTCTTATTGCCGACGACACTGGTGCTGGTAAAACCATCATGACAGGGCTGGTTATAAAAGAACTAAAACTACGTGGACTTATTAATCGAATTTTGATACTTGTTCCAGGCCACTTGAATGATCAGTGGCTTAGGGAAATGAAAGGAAAATTTCAAGAAAATTTCGTAATAATAGACAGGAATACATTTAACAGCCAACTTTACGAAAATCCATGGCAAAGAGAAAACCAAGTAGTTACATCTATTGATTTTGCTAAACAAGTAGAAATCTTGCACACATTAAGTAACATTCATTGGGACTTGGCGGTGACAGACGAAGCACACAAAATGTCTGCATATAGTTATGGAGATGTAATTACAAGACAGACGGATACAAGTTAGGTGAAATTATTTCTAAAATACAGAACATTTGATTTTCCTAACAGCTACCCCTCGCAAAGGGGATCCTGAAAATTACAGGCTTTTTATCGATCTTCTGATTCAGGGGTTTTTTTGCTATAACTGATTTAATGAGGAATCAATTAAAAATAAGGAGAAACCATCGTTAATTAGAAGGTTAAAGGAAGATTTAAAAGACTTTGATGGAAAACCGATCTTCACTAATAGGCACCCTAAAACCTTAAAGTTTAGATTATCTGATGAAGAGAAAAAGTTATATAATGAACTCTATAAATATGTTCTTTCTCAGTGTAACAAAGCTCTGGGTCTTGATAAAAAAATTTATCTTACAACATAGATTGGCATCAAGCACATATCCCCTTTTGAAATCAAAATAGGCTTGATGAACTTTATAAGAGTGCATTGTTTGGACAAGAAATTCCTATAAGTAGACTTTGAAGAACTTGAAGAGGCAGCAGGATGGAGAGAGGAAGAAAAGTGGGAAACATTAACAGTAGCCCAAAACTTAAATGATTTAAAATAAAATTAGAAATTGAAAATATAAAAAACTTAATTGAAAAAGCAGAGAAAATTATTAAAAGTGGCTCTGAGGTAAAGTTAAATCAACTAAAGAAAGCTATTGAAGAGGGTTTCAAGAAGTTAAGGGAACTTGGTGGTAATGAAAAGATCCTGATTTTTACCGAGTCAAAAGACACTTTAGATTACCTTGTACGAAACATTAAGCTTTGGGGTTACTCTGTAAACTCTATACACGGTGGAATGAGCCTCGAAGACAGGATAAATGCTGAAAAAGTTTTCAAAAACGAAACACAGGTAATGGTCGCTACTGAGGCAGCAGGTGAAGGAATCAATTTGCAATTTTGCCATTTAATGATAAATTACGATATCCCGTGGAACCCTAATAAACTTGAGCAAAGAATGGGGAGAATTCACAGATAT
>JBDRYG010000057.1:0-11432 GCA_039803305.1 Caldifarciminota bacterium | reverse complement strand
TGAAAATTATCTCATTTTGTTGATTAATATCGTTGATGAGTCTATTCAATAAATTTCCAATGTTGTTGAATTCTTTTTCTATTTTTTCTGTTGATTCTTTAGCATTGTGCATTATATCTAACTGCACTGTTCCTTCAAGTTTCCACTTAAAAAACTCATATTGCTCGTTCATTGTGCTATTAAGAGATGAGATTCTCTCTTTAATCTCACTTGATATTTTTTCGGTCTTATTTGAAAGTTTCCTTATTTCATCGGCTATTACAGCAAATCCTGCGCCTTTTTCTCCAACCCGTGCTGACTCAATGGCTGCATTAATCGCAAGTATGTTTATCTGCTCCGAAATCTCTTTTATGCTATCCATCAATGGTACTATGTCATTCACCTTTGTCTGAAGGCTATAAATTCTGTCCAGATTTTCCTTTATGCTTTTATTTGTAAGATTTATCATATTATCCAAAGACTCCAATATTTCTCTGTTGTGATCTGCCTGTTTATCCACAACTGTCAACAAATCCTCTCCAGAACCGATGGAAGATTTTATCAGTTCTGTCTGCTCCTTTGTCTTCTGATAGAGTGAGTCAAGGAGTTTTATAAATTCTGTAATGCTTTCTTCTGTCTTTCTTACAGTATCCTCAAGATTTTTTGAAAAAAGGTCAAAAATATCATTAAAAAGTTTTCTTTGTTCTGAACAGAATTTATGGGCTTCTTTTAGATTTTTTCTGGATAGCTCCTCAATATCAGGTTTTTTTTTCATAAAGGTGTGTTTTGTCCTTACGGGCTAAGTATATACAAATCGTTGAACTTGTTACCACAGAGATAAAGATTAATATAGCAAGTCTCAGGCTTTCATGAAGAAAGCTAATTTTTGAGAAAACAAGAACATCAAAAAATGTAAAAAATAAAGCAATCGTTATAAATATAGCCCCCAACTTAATGTAATCAGCCGTTCTTTTTTCAGCCATTATATTTTCTCCCCCCCTTACACTCCTGGTAGAACCTTTTTTATCACATTTATTAAGTCCTGTCCTGATACAGGTTTTACAAGCCAACCAGTTGCACCAAGTTTTTTTGCCTGCTCCCTTTTACTTTGCTCGCTTTCAGTTGTGAGAATTAGTATAGGAGTAAATTTTAGAATAGTTCTCACATTTTTTATGAATTCTAATCCATCCATAACAGGCATATTTAAATCAGTAATTATCAAGTCAGGCTTGAGTCCTGCCTTAATCTTATCTAAAGCTTCCTTACCGTTTGATGCTTGTTCAACTTTAAAATTATGTATTTCGAGGATTGTTTTAAGGCTTAGGAGCATTGTGGCTGAATCATCAACTATAAGAATAGTTTTAGGCATAATCATCCTCCTCACTTTTTGGGGTAAAAACTACAGATTAACAGTAAACTTTTCAAAGCCTTCGACTTTGATTTTTTCTCTAAATAGTAAAATAAGCTGAAGTATTGAAGTATGAATGTGTACACACTCAGATATATCAATAACTACACTGTCTAACTTTAATAGCCTCTCAAATAACTCTTCAACCTCGTCAATTGAAACAAATTCTTTAAGGATTATCTTTTTTTCATTGAATTCCATTACCATCTATGCAAGCTCCTTTGGATTTATTACAAGAAGAACTGTACCGTCGCCCATTATTGCCGTACCCGAGAATAAACGGAATTGGGAGAGAAATCCAGTAAAGGGCTTTAGTATTATGTCTGCTGTTCCAAGGAATTTATCTACTACAAGTCCAACTGTTTCTCCCCTTATGTTGGCTATCAGGACTGCATACTGATTGTCCTCATCCTTCAGCGGTTGTTGAGGTATTGCAAGTATTTCATTAAGAAAGAGTATAGGAACAACCTTACCTCTCAGAGATGTAACTCGTCTTCCCTTAAATATTCTAATCTGATTATCTCTAATTCTTACAGTTTCAATAACTGCATCCATTGGTATTCCGAATTTTCTACTTGCTGTATCAATAAGCATTACATGAGACACAGCCATTGATAGTGGAAGTGATATCGTTACTTTAGTCCCAAAACCCTTCTTAGACCATACATTAACAGAACCATTAAATCGTTCAACCATATTTCTTACAACATCCATTCCGACTCCTCTTCCAGAGAGTTCTGAGGACTCTTCTTTAGTTGAAAAGCCGGGTAAAAATATCAAATTTATTGCCTCTTCATCACTTATTTTCTCTAAGGTCTCCTCGGTTATCAATCCTTTCTCGTAGGCTTTTCTCTTTACCTTTTCAGGGTCAATACCTCTACCGTCATCTTCAACTTCAATGATTACTCTATCTGCCTCATGTGTAGCTTTAAGCTTAATTGTAGCAGTCTCCTCTTTTCCCTGAGAGAGTCTCTCTTCAGGAGTTTCAATGCCGTGGTCCAGGCTGTTTCTAATTAGATGAATAAGAGGGTCTCCCAAGGCTTCAATAACGTTTTTATCAGCCTCTGTATCCTCTCCAATAATCTCAAGTTTTACTTGCTTCCCAATTTTTTTAGATATATCTCTCACAAGACGGGGAAATCGTTGAAAAACAGTAGATACAGGAATCATTCTTATCTGCATTATTGCGTCCTGCATCTCCTCAGCAATTCTGTTTACAACACTGTACTGAGATTTGATTTCTTTACTTAACTCAGGGATTTCAAATTCAGTTTCAATTTTCTTTGCAAGATAAAGAAGACTATTTTTGGCAACAACAAGCTCACCTATCAGATTCATAAATCTATTTACTTTGTCCTCATCAACTCTTAAGAATTTAATAGATTTCTGTTCATCCTGTTTAGTTGAGATTTTCTCTTCTTTTTCCTGAACCGGCTCTATTCTCCTTGGAGTCTCCTCTTGCAATGGTTCGGTTTTGACACTATGAGTTTCTCCCTTTTCAATTTGCTCTATAAATTCAAGAATTTTTGAGTAATTCGTATGATCAGACTGATTTTTTAATGCCTCAAATCTATTTATTAGCTCCTGATTTTTTGAAGTCCTAAGGGCATTTTCAATTGCAGTGATAATTGAATTAAATGTTCCCCTTCTAATTTCTCCCTGAATTTTTTCAAGTTCCTCTAAAACCTTTCTTTGTTCAAGAATTATTTCAGTCGTAAGAGGGTCAAGTGGTAAGAATTCTTTTGTTTCTTTTATTGTTGGTTTTTGTTCAGTAGATGTAATAACCTCAGGTATTGCAAACTTGGGAGCTTCTTTAGTTTCAATACTTTTAAGCAGAGCCTCTATGTAAGGAGTTGAGACAGGGATAAAATCTATGAGTTCTCTAATCCATCTTAAGCATGAAGCAACAAAAAGATTTTCACCAGTTAGTTCCAAAACGGCATTTATTGAGTTTTTAAGCCTTTCCTTGTCATTGTATTTCAAAATTTCTCTAAATTCCTCAACAAAATCCTCATAAACCTGTCCACCATTGTGGTCTCCAGAGGGAGCTATTAGTTCTGATATCTTAGGTTCAAATAATTCAATCTGGTCAAGAACATACTGAAAGTGTTCTTTTAACTCTTGAGATGAAGCCTCAGAGATTATTTCAAAATTGGTTATGCATCGGTATAGGTCAAAGCTTAAGGGATCTTCTACAGATTCTCTCAAATAGGCTCTCAAAAATAGAAGTTTAGGAGTAGTCTTCGCAAAAAGGAAAGGGTCATCTCCTTTGTAAAAGCAGTCTTCAATTGGAGTATACAAAACTATCTTTACATTTTTTCCTTCAAAAAGTAATTTTACTGCTTTAATTCTTAAAGTCTCGCTTAGCTTTGAGGGATCAATTTTCTCCGTCTCCTCTTCCTTAGTGGCGGTTTCTTCTCGTCTTCCTTCGAAAAGAAGTTTTCTTATTTCTTCTGTCTTTCTTTGGGCTAATTCGTTAGTGCTGAATTCAGGCTCTCCGTAGGCTTCAACCTGGTCAATCATCTGGGAAACTATGTCAGTTGTTTCAAGGAGAAGGTCTGCAATTTCTGATGTATATGTAAAAACTCCATCTCTCATTCTGTTCATCAGGTCTTCGGCAGCATGGAGAAGCTTTGTCATATATGTAAAGTTAAAGATTCCTGAATTACCCTTGAGAGTATGAACTATACGGAAAAGTTCGTTTAGTAAGTCTGAGGAACTTCCCTTTTGCTCAAGCTCAATAAGAATCTCTCCAATTCTTTGAATGTAGTCCCTACTTTCAACAATAAACTGCTCAAGAATTGGATTTTTCATGAAGACACTCCTGTAAGTATTTTTGCATACCCTACTAACTGGTCAGGTTTTACAGGCTTCACGATATAGCAGTTTGCACCTGCTCTGTATGCTCTCTCTCTATCCTTATCCTCTGCTTCTGTTGTCACCATTATTACCGGAGACTGTCTTATATTTTCAGAGGCTCTTAATTTTTCAACAAAACTATAGCCATCAAGTTTTGGCATATTAATATCAACCACATAGAGGTCATAATCGTTTAATAGGGCTTTCTCAAAAGCTTCAAGACCATTTGCAGCTTCCTCAATAAGAAAGCCTGCATCAGTAAGTATTTTTTTGTGATACATCCTTACAGTTGATGCATCATCTACTACAAGAATTTTTCTCATCTATCCTCCTCGTAGGGTTTCTGATAGACTATAGCTTCAGGAAATTTTCTGACCTGAAATATTGGGGAAATTCTGCTCATTGATTCGGAATGACCAAGGCAGACAAATCCTCCTGGATTTAAGGCATCATAGATATTTTCGGCAGCTAACTTTCTTGAGGCATCATCAAAGTAGATTAGAAGATTTCGACAGAATACTATATCAAATCCACGATATCTCTTTGTTTCAAATTTATCAACCAAATTTACTCGAGTAAATTCAACAGCTGAAATCAGCTCATCGGAAATTTTAAAGTATCCATTACCAAGGGGGTTAAAATATTTTTTTAAGATATCATCAGGCAGCGATTTGACGGAACGTTCGGAGTAAATGCCTCGTTTTGCTTTTTCAATTACCTCTGTATCTATATCAGAAGATATAATTTCCACATCCCATTGGTCTAATTGTTTCCAGTGCTCAAGAAGATAAATTGCTATTGAGTATGGTTCTTCTCCAGTTGAAGAGGGAATAGACCATATTCTAATAAGGTCACCTTTCTTTTTTCTTGATATTATCTCAGGTAACATTCTCTTTACCATTGTTTGAAACTGATACTCTTCCCTGAAAAAATAGGTTTCATTAACAGTAAGGACATTTATCAAATTTTGAAGTTCCTTGCCTGAGGCTTCAAATCTTAGAAATATAAAATAGTTTTTAAAGCAGGTATGACCAGTTGCTTTGATTCTCTCAATCAGTCTTCGGTCAACAAAGTATCTTTTGCTTTGGTCAAACATTATTCCTGTTTTTCTATAAAAATATTCCTTGAATTTTTCAAAATCTTGGTCTGAGATAACTATCTCATCTGTCGCACACTTTTCCCTCATTAATTCTCCCAATTGCAAGGTCTGCCACAAATTGGATGTAAGGCTCATCTTTAAAAGTATCCTTTACTTTCTCAATCAAAGGAAGAAACTCTTCAGTTCCAACTTCAGCTACCAAGTCTAAGGCATTTGCAATAACATTTACATTTTTGTCTTTTTCAAGTATCTCCTTTAGCCAGACCAAAACCTTTGGATGTCTTAAAGATTCCATTATATTTATTGCAAAGATACGCAAGTCTGAGTTATCTTGATTAATCAGTTTTTCTATGTATGGAGCTACCTCTTCAGGCATTTCCTTAAGAGTCTCAATGACTTCGTTTCTTAATAAAGCATCATCGCTATTTAGCAAATCAATCAATCCCTTAATGGCAACTTCATCTTTTATTGCAAGAAGGGAACTTAAAATAACTTCTCTCACTGAGATATCCCTCTCCTTTTGAAGAAATTTTAACAGATAAGGAGAGGCTTCACTATATTGCGCCAGGTCTCGTGCAGCCCATCTTCTCTCTGAAGCAGAAGGATTATCAAGCTGAGATATAAGTGATTCAAAATTTCTGTCTCTCCTACGGCGTTCACTATCAAATTTTGGAATTTCTTCTTCTCTTCTTTTAAGTGGCATTTATACACCTCTCTTTTAATTTCTCCTTGCCCATTTTATTAACTGTTTTGCAATTTCATTAGACGGTAAAATAACTGTTGCTCCGTCTCTTTCAATTAGTTCCCTCGGCATTCCAAAGATAACTGCTGTCTCCTCTGATTCAGCAATTGTTCTACCACCCTTTCTTTTAATCTCTGCAAAGGCATCGGCTCCATCATATCCCATTCCTGTAAGCATTACTGCAATGATCCTTGATGGTTCAATTGATTCAAGAGCACTTCTTCCAAGAACTTCTACTGAGGGATGCCAAAGATATCTTGGATTTTCAGGTTTTGGTTGAACAATTAACTTATCTAATCTTCTTGTTATCACCACATCAGTCTCACCTTTACCAATGTAAATGTTTCCCCTTTCAAGGGGAAGCGGTCTATTAACCTCTATTACATTAAGTTTACAGATATTGTTTAGTCTCTCAGCGAAACACTCTGTAAAAGTTGCTGGCATGTGTTGAGCAACAACTACTGGATTAGGAAAATCTTCAGGTAATTCAGGTAAAATCTCCTCAAGAGTTCTTGGTCCACCAGTTGATACTCCTATTAACACAACTCCTTCATCTTGAGCTGAAAGAGTCTCTGTCTTGGGCTTTATGATCTTCTCCCTCTCTTTTCGTATCTGTTTTATGAGTTGTCCACGCCTAAGCCTTGCCTTTAGTGAAGCCTCAACCTTGTTTATTAGTTCATCGCTTATTTTATCTATGTTCAGCGAAATAGTCCCCCCAGGCTTTGTTACATAATCAACTGCTCCAAGATTTAAAGCCTCAAAAGTTGCCAAAGCCCCATCTTCTGTAAGGGATGAAACCATGATAACTGGAACAGGTCTCTGAATCATAATGTGGGATAGGGCTGTCAGTCCATCCATCTCAGGCATGTTAATATCAAGAGTAATTAGGTCAGGTTCAAAAGTATTGTTTAGTTCTACTGCCTCAACTCCATTTCTTGCAGTCATTACCTCATATCCCCGAGCTTCAAAAAGATCTCTAAGGAGTTTTCTCATTAGGGCAGAGTCATCTACTACAAGTATCTTCTTACTCACGGCTCTGAATAATCTCCTCTATTTCTTCTTTCTTTAGTAACTCCTTGGGTTCTATGAATTGAATGATTCTTCCTGTCTTTTCAAGGTTTGCAACCTTAGGAAACAGCCTTGCCTGATCTTGAGAGAGTTTTGGTGATTCAAAGATTAGTTTTTTTGGAATTTTCAAAACTTCTGTAACTGAATCTACAATGAACCCAACCGACAGATTATCAATGAGAAACACCATAATTCTCTGCTGCTCATCTCTCTCTTTTTCTTTCATATCAAAGCGTTTTCTTAGGTCGATAACTGGTAAAACACTGCCTCTCAGATTTATTACTCCTTCAACAAATTTAGGTGTCTTTGGAATGTGAGTTAGCTCCTCAGGAATTCTTACTATCTCCTGAACAGCTTCAATTGAAACTGCATACTCTTCACCCTGAAGTTGAAAGACTACAACCTGTTCCTCATCGTCAATCTCTCTAATCTCTATATTGACATCCTGAGTTGTTTCCTGATTCATTGAATTTAATGCCTCCCTTACTGCTTTTGTTTTAAAAAGATTTGAAACAGAGATTATTGAGACCAGTCTTTTACCATCCTGAAGTCGACAAATCTCTGTTATCTCAGCATCACTTTCCCTAAACAACATGGAAGGTGCAGGTTCTATCTGAGACTTATGGACTCTTAAAACTTCCTTAACGCTGTCAACTACTATTCCTATTGAAATTCCATTTAGAGATATGACAATAATTCTACTTCTTTCATCAAGGGCTCTTTCTTCAAGATTAAAAATCTTTCTCAGGCTTGTAAGAGGAAGAACTCTACTTCTGAGATTCATTATTCCAATTACGGAACTGTCAGAATTAGGCACTCTAATGATATGCTCAGGAATTTGAACAATCTCTTGAATCTGTTCAATTTCTATTGCATACTCTTCTCCTTCAACCATGAAACTTACAAGCTGTCTTTCTTCTGATTGAAGTTCTTCCTCTCCAAAGATATCTCGTTTAAAAGTATCAGATTGCATCACTTTCTCAGTTTCATTGAAAGTTCCTTCAAACTCACAGTGAAGAATTTTTTCTAAATCAAGGAGCATTATCATTCTTTTGTTATCTTTATCCTTTATTACACCCTTGAGATACTCTGACTTTACTATAGATTGAATCTGCGAGGAATCTTCTATCTCGGATTCTTCAACATTTATTACACTTGAGACCTTGTCTACAAGAAAACCAAGAGTTTGGGAAAAATTTGTAACTATTACTCTACTTGCCTCATCAATTTCTCTGCTTTCAATTCCAAATATTCTTCTTAGGTCTAAAACTGGAAGAACCTGTCCTCTCAAATTAGCAAGACCAAGTAATGAAGGTGGAGATTTTGGAACGTGAACCATTTCAGGGACTCTAATAATCTCCCTTACTGGTGCCATGTTTATGGCGAAGATTTCCCCTTTTACAGTAAAAGTTATGTATTCGTTAATCGTTTCCTCTAAGGATGGTTCAATTGCTACTGCAGTATCCATGGGATTCCTCCTTAGCACTCACTAAAGAGACTGAAGTTCGTCAGCTAAAGAGGCAATCTCTTCAATAGCTCCTGTAAGCTCCTCTGCACCCTGTGCTTGCTCTTTTGCTGCTGAAGCAGCTTCTTCTGTTGCTTTTTTTGCTTCCTGGGCTGCTGCTGCAATTTGTTCAATAGCCTTCTTTGATTGGGCTATTGCAATTGTAATCTCTTCAGCGTTTTTGAGAATTTCTTCTGAAGATTGTCTTACTGCCTCGATTTCCTTTTCAACGAGTTTTAAATCTTCAGAGGTTACTTTTGCCTTCTCAGTCTCCTGAATTGCCGCTTTGAGAATTTCTTCAGTATCACGCATGACAACCATAACCTGGTCTTGGATTGCCTTCACTAAGTCTTTTATTTTTTCTGCATTTACTGCCGAATCCTGAGCAAGGTTTCTTATATCAGAGGCAACTACGGCAAAGCCCTTTCCAAACTCGCCAGCTCTTGCAGCCTCTATTGCTCCACTTACAGCAAGCATGTTTGTCTGAACAGCTATCATAGTAATGGCATCAACAATTTTGTCTATACGTCGAGTTAGTACCTCAAGCTCCTTAATTTTTGCAAGGCTTGCTTTTGCATCCTCAGCAGATTGAATTATTCCAGCGATAATAGAGTTAACATTAGCTTTGTTTTCAGAAATTGACATTTGAATTTTTGATATTTTCTCAACTGATGCAAGAGCTCGTTCTTCTGCTATTTTCAGGGCTTTTTCTATTTGACTTACAGAGGCACTGAGTTCCTCTGATGCTGAGGCTTGATTTTGAGCACCTTTTCTTACCTGTTCCAGAGCTGCTGAAATTTGGGCAGAGGCTCTGTTTATCTCCTGAAGGGCACTTGAAAGTTCCTCTGCAGCTGAAGCAACTTCCTCGGCAGATTTGGTCACATCAGTTGAACTTTTTAAATCTTCAGCAAGTTCTGAGAGATTTTGAGCTGATTTCTCAGCCTCCTGAAGTGCTTGAGCTTGCTCGGCTACGGTTTTTGAGACTTCCTCTGCAGCTGCTGACTGCTCCTCTGCAGCTGCTGCTATGTCCTCAGCTGCCTTCAGTGCCTGTTGAGTTGCCATGTCTGATTCATGAGCTCCAGAGGCAATCTCCTGAGCTCCTTTGACGATTTCACTCATATCAATTTTTATTTTTTCAAGTTGAGAAGTAACTTCCTTCCCCTTTTCTGTCTCTTCTTTTACTTTCATTGCAGAGGCATTTATTCCATCAGCAATAACTCTAACATTGGCTTGAATTTGAGATACAAGCTCCTGAATCTGTTTAGCACTCTTTTCAGAACTTTCAGCCAGAGTCCTCACTTCATCGGCAACAACAGCGAAACCTTTGCCGTGTTTCCCTGCTCTTGCTGCTTCAATAGCAGCATTGAGGGCTAAAAGATTGGTCTGGTCAGCTATTTTAGCAACAGTTTTTACAATTTCTCCTATGTTTGTTGACTGTTTCTCAAGTTCTGAGACCTTCTCAACTGATTCAGCCTGTCTTTCAGCAGCTAAACCAACATTTTTAACAAGATTTAGGATATCATTACTTACCCTGTCTATAAGTGATTGAGCATTTTCAATCTTAGCATGTGATAGTTCGCTTGCCTGCATCTGCCGTCTTACAGAGCCTGCAACCTGTTTAAACGCTGATAGCATTTCTTGAGAGGCACCTGATGCCTCTTCAGCTCCTGCTGCAATCTGTTGGGCTGAATTCTTTAACTCTTCAACAGCAGAGGCTGCCTCAGAAACAGCTGATGCAAGTTGACTCGTTGCTGCTGCTATTCTCTCGGAAATTTGCTGTTGCTTAGCTAAGGTGCGGGCTTTTTTCCTTTGCTCTTCTGCCTCTCTCTGGGAAACTCCAGAAAATTTTGGGGTTTGAGCTGTTTGTGAGGATTTTTTTACTAATGCCATGATTAATCCCTCCTTTATTTCTCGACAATATTTTCAGGAAAAGAAAATTTCTGATTAGAGTAAATCTTTGAATTGAAAGAAATTTTTTTAATAGGGGGGGGGTAGAATATTAAGTTCTTTGCGAGATATTGCCTCTAAACATTGAAACATAGTAGATTTTATCAAAAAAAATGATAGAAGTCAATAAGGATTGCCTAATTTTTCTGATAATTTTCTCAGGTATTCCTCAAATTCAGTGCAACTTGTGTTTTCGGGAATACTTTCGTTAATCATCATTGCTCTAAACATTTTTTTTATCAGTTCCTGAGGAGCAAATTTCTTTATTTTCTCACCTATTTCAGGTGAGTAGTTGTGTATGATGAAGGACTCGGTATACCACAAGTCATCTTTGAGAGGTTTAACATGCTGGCAGGAGAGATTTTTTACTGTTTCAGGAGTGGCCTTGTTCTCTATGATAAGGGCTCTGATATCATTATTTAAGGTCTGAAGTCCCTTAACTGCAGGATTCTGTCCAAGTCTGTGCCTTCCCTTTGTGATTGGTGCAAACTTTGTTAAGTTTACACCTGAGCAGAAAATGTGTCTCCTTTCATCGACAGGTCTTATTACGAAGTACATGAAATCATTTACATATTCCATAGTTAGTCTCCGATTTTTTATTTAAATATTGAGCAGAGCTTTAGTTCTATCAATCACTTTTGGAACAGTTTCCTCTTTTTCATAAATGAATTTTTCAATTCTTCTCCATTTTATATCAAGATATTCATGAACAATTATATTTCTCATGATAGCAAACCATGAAATCTTTTTACCAAAATCCTCGTTGAAATAGATAGTTCCAAAGATTTGTAATATCTCCTTGTATGTCTGAGGAGGTGAAATTCTC
>JBDRYG010000056.1:0-11714 GCA_039803305.1 Caldifarciminota bacterium | reverse complement strand
TTAATTCCCTTTTCTATGGAATTCTTCACATTCTCAACCTCTGCTCTGTTTAACTGTAAATAATCTGACTCGGGAATAAAAACATAGAAAATTTCCCCTCCTTGGGATGCGGAGACAAGATAATAATTGGGGATTTCTTTTCTTTTTAAAGTTTGCTCAATTGCTAAAATTAGTTGTCTCAAAAACTTATCATAAATTTCAAAAGAAAGACTTAGCTCAAGCTCTTGCCCGTTGTTCAATGACACTGAGATAATAGCAACTTTCTTTTTCTGGTCTAATAACTTGACAATATTTTTGTAAATCACATTAACAAGAGGAATTCCAGTTATATGATCATAAGATGCACTCTTGAGATTGAGTAACTCAAGCTGCAAGTCGATACTCGTTCTCTCTGCCATCCTAGTCCCCTAATACTTCCTTTATTTTATCTATCAACTCATTTGGGAGGAAAGGCTTCACAATATAGTGTTTAACTCCTTCCTTTAGCCCTATCAACTTGTTCTCAGCATCTGCTCTTGCAGTAAGTATAATAACAGGTATATTTTTGAATTTTTCGCTTCCTTTGAGCATCCACAAAAAATCCCACCCGTCAATCTGGGGCATCATTATATCAAGTAATATTAAGTCAACCTCCGTTTTTTCCAAGAGTACTAGAGCTTCTCGCACGTTCCTGGCCTGATACACTATATACTCCTCTCTCAAAATGTCATGCAAAAGATTTAAAATGTCCTGCTCATCATCAATTGCTAGAATCTTCTTCATGACTTCCCCTCGGAATATATACTTTGAATTCCACGCCATTGTGTAAATTCTGAACTTTTACTTTACCCTTTAAAACCTCAGTAGCTCGTTTTACAATATAAAGTCCTAATCCAACGCCCGATAAGCTTGATGATTCTTTAGATTCAATTTGATAAAAGGGTTCAAAAATTTTTGGCAGTTCTTCATCGGGTATTTTATTGCCTGTATTAAATACTGTCAAGGTAAAATATTTCCCTGAATCATCGATCTCCTCCTTGAATGTTATGATTACTTCTCCATCATTGTAGGAAAATTTTATTGCGTTGGAGATTAAATTGCTCAAAATGTAATAAAAGTGTTCTTCGTCGGAAGTTATAGTTTTGTGTTCAAGCTTAAGCTGTACATTTAATCTCTTTTTAGAGATGTCGGAGGCAAAATTTTCTAAAATTCTGTTAATAACAGGTTCTACCTCAAACTCTGTAATGTTAAGTCTGTAAGCATTAAGGGCCATTTGTGTACTTTTTAGAAGGTTTCTGGTCTCCTCTTCCAATCTTCTCAGATTTTTCAGTATCAACTCTAAGGATTCTCTTTGCTTATCGGTTATCGACCCAAGCTTCCCAGTTTTAAGAAGATCAATATATCCAATACTCACCGTCAAAGGTGTCCTCATCTCGTGCGAGATTCTTGCAAGAAGCTCTTCCCTTGACCTGTCACGCTGCTCAAGTTCATGAACCATCGATTTTAAATTATAAATATACGTCACGAGGGATTCAAGCATGGAGTTGAAAGTATCAGAGAGATACTGGATTTCGTCATGTGATTTGATATTAGATCGAACCGAGTAATTCCCTTGCTCTATATTTTCAGCAATTTTCTTAAGTTTTTCTATGTTTTTCACTATAGGCTTGGTTACGAGCGTTACGTAGAATATACCGAATCCTGCTAATACAGAGAAAGCTAATAATGAGAAAATAATTACGAAATTTCTGAATTTTCGTATCGGACTTTTGGAGAACCTGTAGACAATGGTATTAACTAAGATTCCTCTGTCATTTAGAACAGGTACCACAAAATCGAGACATTCATTCTCAAGTTCCGAGGTTTCAAAATTTTTGATCTTGTATTTTTCAGCTAATCCCGTTGTATAAGTCAATCCTTTCAATTCATCGGAATCAAATACTATTTTACCATTTGGAGATATAATTAGAATTTGCTCTAAACTCGGATGAGATTCTAATAGCGAAGAAATTTTTTCCTTAAATCTCAAGGGAGAACTTAAAAAATACGATTGGAATATTTCACTTATTTCGGTCCTCGTAAGGTTTACAACGACTTTCGCGTTTTCTCTAAAAGTTCTCTTGTAGAAAATGTTAGAAAAGACCAAAATTATGGTTACTATAATGGCAAAAAGAGTTACATTAAATACGCCAATGTAAAACAATATTTTCGACCGAATCGTCCTAAACTTCATTATTTCCGACTCATATCTTTAATATAAATTCTTCGATTTAATCTTGGTATCCAGTTGATATCCTTTCTTACACCGTAATATTGACGTTCAAATGCTATCGGACATATTGGCATATCTTCTAAAACTATCTTCTGGATTAAGGATACTAATTCGTTGCGCAGACGTGTATCTTCTGTGTACATCATTATTTCTATCAGGGAATCAACGATAGAATTACTATAACCCGTCCTATTAGAAACACCAAAATAAGAGTTAGGAACATAACTATGAAAACTAGAAGCAAGTGCCGAATAACCATATTTGTCTGAGAATACAAGTGCAATTAGGAACATTTGAGACTTTTTGCTTTTCACCTTTTCCCAGAATTTAACAGAGGGCATTGGATTTCCCACGATGTTAAGACCAAGTTCTCTAAGTTGCTTAACTATTAAGTCACCGAGAGGTTTTACTATGAGGGAGTAGTCTAAAATTATAGGTCTTGTGCCCCTGTATTTTTTAAAAACATATCTAGCGTAACCAGTATCATGAGGGATTTGTGATAGTGAAACATCATGTTCCATAGTTCCATAAGGGAAAAATTGATTCGCAGGTGAAGCTAAGCCTTTATAATACTCTTTTACTATAGATTCCCTATTTATTGCATAGCAGATCGCTTTCCTAAATTCGGGTATGTTAAATGGATAGATCGTTACATTAAATTCCAATTCTCTTAACGAAAATTCTGGGGTGTAAAGGAGTTTGCCGTATTTTATCACAGTGTCGGTGAACTCGAGGGGAACATAATCAATAAGGTCGACCAGACCACGGATCAATTTATCAAGCCTCTTTTTAGGATCGTCTGAAAAGGTTATATAGGCGAATTTAAAAAATGGTTTCTTCCCCCAGTATT
This sequence comes from Caldifarciminota bacterium, assembly GCA_039803305.1. Taxonomy (GTDB): domain Bacteria; phylum Hydrothermota; class Hydrothermia; order UBA1063; family UBA1063; genus UBA1063. Next base: position 8,613 of record JBDRYG010000056.1, on the reverse strand, counting down.
TTTCGAATCTTTTTAAGACAATAACGGTATCAAGTATCCTGTCAATTTTATATGGTCCAGTGCCACATGGTGGATCTCCTACTTTAAACCCATAAGGGATGATATAAAAACCTTTAAGCTCGTTTATAAGAAAATCATTGGGTTTTTTGGTTTTTATGATTATAGTTGAATCGGAACTTGCTATTGCTGTGTCAATTATGATTTCATGAGTTCTAAACTCTGAATAATCAAGACTACGTGGATAGTATATTGAATATATTACATCTTTGCTATCTAACTGCTTACCATTGTGAAACTTGACACCTTTCCTTATGTAAAAAATCCATGTTAAGCTATCCATCTTTTCCCAGTATGTAGCTAAAACAGGTTTTACGGTGAACTTTTCGTCATCTTCTACTAAAGGTTCATAAATGTTACATAGTACCTGTAAAATTGCTACTTCCTGATACTTAAGAGGTTCTAAGGTTCTGGGCTTAGAAGACAAACATAAATTTACTATTTTTGATTTCGTTTCGCACCCAACTAAAACAAAAAAGATTGCCGTTAACGCGTTTGTGAGTCTTTTCTTTTTTGAGAGTATTTTATGGAAGGAGCTTAAAAACATAAATTTATTTTAACTCCTTCCCACAACCAGGTCAAGCTGTACTTTTGAATTTTATAAAACGGTTGATATAATTAAATACTAAAAGGAGGAAAAATGAGAGTTCTCATGGCGGCTTCGGAAATTGACCCATTCGCTAAGACCGGTGGTCTTGCTGATGTTGCTTCATCTTTACCTAAGGCTCTCAAGAAAGAGGGGGTTGACATATCGCTTGTTATGCCGTTTTATAAAAAATTTGTTTTAAAATCGGGTTTATCGTTCCAAAAAACCGATTTAGAGTTTGAAATAATTCTAAACGGGAAAAAATATTCAGGCCTTTTCTATATTTCGTTTGTTAACGATGTACCAGTATATCTTATGGAGAATGATGAATTTTTTGACAGGGAAAATTTGTATGGAACTCCAACTGGTGACTATCCAGATAATGGATTAAGGTTCGGATTCTTTTGCTATGGAATTCTTGAATTGGCAAAATTGTTAGGTGATATCGAGATTATTCACCTGAATGATTGGCAGACTGCTCTTGTGCCACTTATTAAAATGAGGAAATATCCTCATCTTGCTCAAATAAAGACACTGCTTTCAATTCATAATTTGGCTTATCAGGGGATTTTTGAAAAGGAAATTTTAGAAAAGCTAAACCTTGGCTATGAAGATTTTCATATGGAAGGCGTGGAGTTTTATGGTAAAGTAAATTTTCTTAAGGCTGGGATTGTTTATTCTGACTATATCAATACAGTAAGTCCAACTTATGCCGAGGAGATTCAAACAGCAGAGTTTGGATACGGGCTTGACGGAATCCTCAGAAGAAGGAAAGATGTACTTTTTGGCATTTTAAACGGTATTGATTACGAAGTCTGGGATCCTCAAAAAGACAACGAGCTTTATTTTAACTATTCTAAGAATAATATTATTGAAGGTAAAAAAATAAACAAAGAGAAAATTTTGAAGGATTGCGGACTTGAAGGCTTAGAAAAGCCACTCTTTGGTATAGTTTCGCGGCTTGCTGAACAGAAGGGATTTGATCTTTTTCCAAGCATAATAGAAACCATAGCAAGGGAAAATCTGAACCTCATTGTTCTTGGTGCTGGAGACAAGATATATCAGGATATGTTTACTGATATATCAAAGAGATATGCTAATGTCTATGTAAAAATTGGTTTTGATCCAGTACTTGCAAAGAGGATATATGCTTCCTCGGATTTCTTCCTTATGCCTTCAAAGTATGAACCTTGTGGGCTTGGGCAGTTAATATCGATGAGATACGGCACAATCCCTGTTGTACGTGCAACGGGTGGATTGAAGGACACAGTGAAAGACATTGAAAAAGGTGGCTATGGTATTGTTTTTGAGAAGTATGAGCCTCGTGATCTTTTAAGAGCTATTGAAAGGGCTATAGATTTTTATAGAAACACTGAGTTGTTTGAGAAATCAGTAAAATATGTATTTAGCCTTGATTTTTCATGGAAAAGTTCAGCCAAAGAGTATTTGAACCTATATAAAAGGATGCTCTCATGAGTAAGTATATTTTTGTTACAGGTGGTGTGGTGTCAGGTCTTGGTAAAGGTATTACCACGGCTTCCGTAGGCATGCTTCTCAAAGCGAGGGGATTCAAGGTTGAACCTCTTAAATTTGATCCGTATCTAAATGTTGATCCAGGGACAATGAGTCCTTTCCAGCATGGGGAAGTTTTTGTTACAGACGATGGTGCAGAAACTGATCTTGATCTTGGCCATTATGAGAGATTTTTAGATGAGAATCTCACAAAAGATAATAACGTTACTGCTGGCCAACTATATCACACTCTGATTGAAAATGAGAGAGAAGGAAGGTATCTTGGTGGCACTGTGCAAGTTGTACCTCATTTGACCGATGAGATTAAAAGTAGGATTAAAAAACTTGCACAAAAGAATGTAGATATAGTTCTTGTTGAAATTGGAGGCACGGTTGGCGACATCGAAAGTTTGCCATTTCTTGAGGCAATAAGGCAAATGAGACTCGAAGAGGGTCCTCATAATACTCTATTTATTCATGTTACTCTAGTACCATTTATAAGATCGTCTGAGGAACTCAAAACAAAACCAACCCAACATAGTGTGCAGAAATTGAGAGAAATAGGTATTCAACCAGATATTATAGTATGTAGAACAGAGAAACCTCTTACGCGAGATGTTATCAAAAAAATAGCATTGTTTTCTAATGTACCCGAAAAAGATGTGATAGAGGCCAGAGATGCTGATAATATATACCAAGTACCCGTTATGCTTTTTAATCAAAATCTTGATGTTGAAATTCTTGAAAAATTACATTTGCAGGGAAAACAGCCTGATCTTTCTCCTTGGACTAACTTTTTGAAAAAATTAGAGCAGACTGAGTGCGAGGTATCCCTTGCTTTTATTGGCAAATATGTAAGACTTAAAGATTCATATAAGAGCATTTTAGAGGCTATTACCCATGCGGCTGCATGCTGTGGGACAAAAGTAAATATTAAATTTATTGAATCCGAAGATTTAGAGAGGGGAAGTGCTGACATACTGCTTTCTAATGTAGATGGAATCTTAGTTGGTCCCGGTTTTGGGGAAAGAGGTATTGAAGGTAAAATAATTGCCTGCAAGTATGCCAGAGAGAGGAAAATACCATATTTTGGAATTTGCCTTGGTATGCAGATTGCAGTTATAGAGTTTTCAAGGAGCATTTTAGGATTGAAGGGGGCTAATTCTACGGAGTTTGATCCAGATACACCATATCCTGTAATAACTATATTACCTGATAAGAGTAACATTTCTATTATGGGCGGCACCCTTAGAAAAGGTGCGTACCCATGTATTTTAAAAAGTGATTCTCTTGCTCATAAGTTATACAAAACGAAAGAGGTCATGGAAAGACACAGACACAGATACGAGGTGAACCCTGAATTTGTCTTAGAATTCGAAAAAAGCGGTTTTATTCCATCAGGAGTTTCCCCCGATGGTAAATTGGTTGAAATCTTTGAATATAAGGATCATCCTTTTTTCATTGGAGTTCAATTCCACCCGGAATTTAAGTCAAGGCCTTTGAATCCACATCCTTTATTTGTTGGTTTTGTTGAGGCTATGAGAAAACATAAGGAGGGATTATTATGAGACCTTGGGCTTTAATACTTGGTGCTTCAAGTGGTTTTGGCAAGGCTACAGCTCTCGAATTTGCAAGAAAAGGTGTTAATATAATTGGTATTCACTTAGACAGGAAAAGCGCCATGAAGGAAGTTGAAGAATTCGTCTCAGACCTGAGATCTTTTGGGATTCTAACAAAGTTTTATAATATAAATGCAGCGGACCCGGATGCCATGAATTCGACTCTGGATGATATAAAATCATTTTTTGAAAGCGAAAACAAGGGTGATTATATTAAGGTGCTTCTACATTCCCTCGCCTTCGGAACTTTAAAGAAATTCATTTCTGAGGATGACAATGAAATGATAAACAAAAGCCAAATGGAAATGACTTTAGACGTGATGGCGAATACCCTTGTTTATTGGGTGCAGGGCTGTTTCAGAAGGAAGTTGTTCAGAGAGAACTCCAAGATATTCGCCATGACCAGCTCCGGAGATCAAAGAGTTATGCCATATTATGGGGCGGTATCAGCAGCAAAAGCCGCACTTGAGTCTCATATTAGACAACTGGCCCTTGAATTGGCACCTTATGGCATCACAGCTAACTCAATTAAGGCGGGGGTAACTGACACTCCTGCATTAAGGAAGATTCCCGGGAACGAGTATCTTATTGAAATGGCTTTGAAGAAAAACCCGCGAGGAAGATTAACCACACCGGAGGATGTTGCTAAGGCCATTGTTGCGTTGTCAAGCGATGATCTTTACTGGATGACCGGGAATGTCATAAATGTAGATGGTGGAGAGGATATCACAGGGTGAATTTTCTAATCTTTTTGTTTTTCCTGCCACCAACGGATTCTGTGTTTGTTAAAGTTACTTTTATTGCAAATGTTCCGCCATTTACTCCGGATAACAAGATATATCTCGCTTCAAATTATAATGGTTGGAACCCATCTGATTCTACTTATACTCTTAAGCAAATAGATGAGTATAAATACGAGATGTCGTTGTGGTTGCCTGAAGGTTACATGCTTGAATACAAGTTTACACGAGGGTCATGGCTTAAAGTTGAAAAGGGTCGATACGGAGAAGAAATTCCCAATAGGCTCCTTCATGTTAAAAAAGATACAACTGTTTATGTGCAAATAGAAAATTGGAGAGACTTGGTTGAGGAAAGTTCAAAGAAACATACTGTTACAGGAAATGTCGTAACTTTTGAAATTAAATCGAAATACCTGAGATATTATAATCCCAGAAAAATTTGGGTTTACCTTCCTAAGGATTACCAGTCTTCTAAAAAGAGATATCCTGTTTTATATATGCAAGACGGTCAGAACTTGTTCGATGACTTTGAGTCTTTTGCGGGTGAATGGCATGTGGATGAAATACTGGAACAGATGCACGCAGAGAAAGGATTCTCTTTAATAGTAGTGGGTATTGAAAACGCCAGAGAATACAGAATTGAAGAGTACACGCCGTTTTATAATACAAATTTTTCTCGAGGCGGAGAAGCAGAATACTATTTGAAATTTATAATAGATGAGCTGAAACCATACATCGATGAGAACTTCAGGACTATTCCAGACGAGGCAGCAATTTTAGGCTCTTCTTTAGGTGGGCTCGTTTCGATTTACGCCGGTTATAAGTACCCTGAGGTATTTAAATTCGTAGGGTCTATGAGTGGTGCGTTCTGGTACAATCCTGAAATTATTCAATTTTTGAGTAATTGTAAGAAGCATCCTGATAAGGTGTATCTGGATTGGGGTACAAAGGAAGGGGAAAGGCCGGAGTTTTATGTTTTACATAATAAAAATGTGCTTCAGATAATAAGAAAAATCGGGCCTAAAGGGAAAAATCTGTTGTGGTTTGAAGATCCTGATGGAATTCATCACGAATCTGCATGGTCGAAAAGATTGAAACACGCATTGGATTTTTTATTTTCAAAATAGCGTTTTAACTGATTTATTTGATAATTGGCCTGAAATCCTTTAAAATTCTAAAACTATGAAATGGAGTAATGCTTTTATACCTACAATAAAAGAGAATCCTAAGGACGCAGAAACAACTTCTCACATTTTGCTTCAAAGAGCTGGTTTTATTACACAGCATCAATCTGGCGTTTACACCTTTCTACCTCTTGGATGGAGGGTGATGTTAAAAATACAGGGAATAATCAGAGAAGAAATGAACGCAATCGGTGCCCAGGAGCTCCTTATGCCTGCGCTAACTTCGGGAGAGGTCTGGAAGGCTTCCGGCAGATGGGAAAGTTTTGGCAAAGATATGTTCAAGTTTCAGGACAGGAAAGGTAAGGATATTGCTTTAGCGCCAACCCATGAGGAAATCATTAGTCTATTAGCGAAGGATTACATTAAGTCTTACAGAGATTTACCTCAGATATGGTATCAGCTTCAGACTAAATTCAGGGATGAACCACGGCCACGTGGAGGTATTCTCAGAGTTAGAGAATTCATTATGAAAGACTCATATAGTTTTGATCGTGATTATGAAGGTCTTACCTATAGTTATAATCTTCACAGAGAAGCGTACTCTAAGATTTTTAAACGTTGTGGATTACCCTTTGTAATAGTCGAAGCTTCTTCTGGTCTTATGGGGGGGAAGAAATCTGAAGAATTTATGGTTACTGCTGATTCAGGTGAAGACTCCATTGTGTTATGTCCCAAATGTGGATACTATGCGAATGCCGAAGTCGCAAAGGGCAAAATGCCTGATAGCAAAATATCAGGTAAGTTTTCTCAAAAAACTGAAGTATTTACACCAGAAGTTAGAAGCGTTGAGGAAGTTTCGAATTTTCTTGGGGTTGAGCCAGAAGTTATTATCAAAAGCATTTTATTCACTTCAGATGAAAATAGTAGCACCGTCCTTATTCTTGTACGAGGTGATTACGAAATTAACGATACGAAACTTGCTAAGGTTCTCGGTCCTGGTTATCGGTTAGCTTCTCATGATTTCATAAAAGAAAAATTTGGTGTTGAGCCAGGTTTCCTTGGACCAATAGGGCTTAATGTAACTAAAATACTTGCAGATGAGAGCATTAAAAATCTTGAAAACTTTGTTGTAGGCGCAAATAAGGAGAATTATCATATTGTAGGGGTTAATTTAAGCGATCTTTCGATTTCAGAGTTCGTAGATGTAAGAGTAACTAAATCTGGAGAACTATGTGAATCTTGCGGCTTTCCACTGGAGGTTAGAAACGCTATTGAGGTTGGACATATATTTCAGCTTGGAACTAGGTATTCTGATAGTCTTGATGTTAAATATACGGACTTAGATGGCACTTTAAAACCGATAGTTATGGGAAGTTACGGAATAGGGGTAGGACGGATAATGGCAGCTGCTGTAGAAGTGTATAATGACAACAAGGGAATTATTTGGCCGTACAACATCGCTCCTTACCATATAAATATTTTGGAGATTAATCCTAATAAGACCAGTACAATTACGAGTGGAATTTACAACAAGCTCATTAATAGCGGTTTTGAGGTCATATGGGATGATAGAAACATTTCCGCTGGTGCCAAGTTTAAAGACGCTGAACTTATAGGAATTCCGGTTAATGTAGTCATAAGCGAAAATAAAGCAAATAGTGGACTCGTTGAGCTCCAAATTAGAAAAACCGGTGAAAAAATCGATGTAAAAAAAGAGGATATAAGTGTAGTGATCAAAAAAGTTGTAGAGGAAAGGAAGATATGATCGAAGAACAACTAAGAGAAGTTGAAAAGAAAGTAGAAAATATCGTTGAAAAGCTTTTGCGAGGGACTTCTTACATCCTTGTAGATGTCGCCTTTAAGGGTATTGGAGGTAGAAGAAAACTTGAAATTGCTATAGATAAACCGGGTGGTATAACTCTTGATGAATGTGAAAAGCTATCTTATGAAATCTCTCTCGCATTGGATGCAGAAGATTTCGTTCCCGGTCCTTACATTCTTGAAGTAGGAAGCCCTGGACTTGACAGGGTGCTCAAGACTGATCGGGAGCTTATGTGGGCAAAAGGTAAAAAGGTAAAAATTTACACGAAAAGTGGGGAATTAGGAGGAGTTTTAGATAATTTTGACAAAGAGTCAATAACTTTGGCATCCGGGGAAAAAATAAAAAGATCAGACATAACAAAAATTAAAATAGACGAGGTGTAACATGGAAGGGAAGGAAATAGAACAACTTCTACAACAAATTGCAGGTTCCAAGCTTTCAAAAGAGTTCGTTATAGAAAAATTTAAAGAAGCAATTCTCGATGTTCTTAGGAAGATGAGGCCAACTGCAGTTTATAAGGTTATTTATGATTCTAAGGAGGGTTTTTCACTTTTTTCTGAAAAGATAGTTAAAGAGAAAGTACAAGATCCGAACAGTGAAATTTCTCTTGAAGAGGCAAGACAGATAATTCCCGATGTAAAAGTAGACCAGAAGGTTGACATTAAAGAAGATTTTGCGACTTTTGGAAGAAGATACATGGACAAAATATTAGAGTCGTTCAGGAGAAAGCTTGAGACGGAGCGAAAACGAAAAGAGTATGAAACTCTTGCGAAGCGCATGGGAGAAAAAGTTGAGGGTACAGTAGTGAGGATTGAGAAGGACGAGGTTATAGTTAGTTTAGGCAATGTGGAAGCATCTTTACCGTTTTCGGAGATGCTCCCAAGTGATAGAGCGCAGCTTAAACACTTAAAGAGAATTAAAGCAGTCATTCTTGAAGTTCAAGATCCTAAAGAGAAGAAAGATAAGAAGAGGTATTCGACACCTGTTCTTCTATCGAGAACTCACCCGAGTTTTCTTAAAAAACTTTTGGAGGATGAAATACCTGATATTGCAACGGGACTAATTGAGATTAAGCAGATTGCAAGGATTCCAGGTAGAAGAGCTAAGGTATCAGTAAAACCCAAGCGGCCCGAGATTGTTGATATTGGTTCCA
>JBDRYG010000055.1:0-11745 GCA_039803305.1 Caldifarciminota bacterium | reverse complement strand
GAGACCCTTTAAATCCACTTGGTTATTTTGAGTTTAAAGAGATCGTGACAACTTATCCTGACTCAGGTTTTTCGGGTTTGACAATAGCAAGTGGTGATTGTGCGGAGATTAGATCTAAGAATAAAACAGGCGGTAGCTTAGGAGGTGGTATAATTTTGGGTGACACGTCTTATATTACCATATCCTTGGGGTATAGGAAGATTGAAGACATAAATAGCAGAGGAGCCTATTATTCTTTCAGGGTCAAGCCCGATACCCTAACTCTTGTGCTTCTCCAGCAAAGGCATGATAGTGATGAAACTTATAATGGTTATGATCTTAACACGGGTTTTGAGTATTTGGTAAAAGGGCAAGGCTTAGAGAGAATAATTTCTCTTTCATACTCTAAGACTTTACTTTCCCCGGACACAATTTGGTGTTCTTTCCAAGACTACAGTGGAAGGTTTGTTAATGTAACTGATACATTGTTTTCGAGCTTCGAAAGTCTCGATATTCACAAAATATATAAGGTGAGTTCAAAACCTAAGGTTGCTAATAGGTTAGCGGGTAATTTTTCCCAGGTCGTAAGTATCGGAAAAGATGTTAAACTTGCGTTCGGTGTTAGGGGACTCTACTATTATGAGTATTCCTCATTCTCTCTTAAATATAATGACTCTATTAGTGTTTCCTTTAATGACGGTGATACTGTAAGAAACGATGTAGATGACTATGAGAGGTCCATATTTAGTAGAGGTACGGGAACACAGTGGAATGAGCGAAAATGTTACACAATTCAGTTTCCTTTTGGAATTGAAGTTAATCCTTTTAATTTGAAGGGCGTTTACGTGAGAGCAGGCTCGGTATTTAGTATAAAAAATGAAGAGGAGTCCTTTGAAAAAAGCTATAATCCTATTGGCGGTCAAACTGAAATTGTTATTTACGGTGATTCTACGAGGATTTCCACCTCTAGACCAATAAGCGGATTCAGAGAAAAGGGAATTCTTTCTACACAGGGTTTTACCCTTGATCATTTTGTCGGTACATCCCTTGAAATGTCTCGGAACTTAACTTTTGATATGGTTTTTCATATAACACAAGGCAAAATCCAGAATATAAAAGCTGGTTTTGTTATTAAGTTCTAAATACTATAAAAGTCTAAACTTATACGTCTAAGTTCGTTACCAATGTGGCGTGTTCCATTATATATTTTTTTCGAGGCTCTACTTTTGGTCCCATTAAGATACTAATTAATCTGCTTGCTTGAGCTGCATCTTCCAGTGTAACTCTTTTTAACATCCTTTTCGCAGGATCCATGGTTGTTTCCCAGAGTTGGTCGGGATTCATTTCACCAAGACCCTTATATCTTTGAATAGTTACGTTTTCAGTTCCGTGGATCTTAAGGAATTCCTGTAGTTCTTCATCAGTGTATAAATACTTTTCTTCTTTTTTTGTTTTCACCTTGTATAATGGTGGTTGGGCTATAAAAATATAACCAGCTTCAATTAAAGGTTGCATATACCTGTAAAAGAAGGTCAAAAGCAAGGTCCTGATATGAGAACCGTCCACATCAGCATCAGTCATTATAATTATTTTACCGTATCTCGAATTTTCGGGTTGACAGCTTTCTCTAATACCCGCACCTATAGCCTGTATAAGGATTCTCATTTGCTCATTTTCCAGTACTTTTTCCATACTGGCTTTTTCAATATTTAGAGTCTTTCCCCTTAAGGGTAATATCGCCTGAAACTCTCTGTTTCTTCCCTGCTTTGCAGAACCTCCTGCTGATTCACCCTCTACAATGAAAAGCTCTGCTTTAGATCTATCTTTGGTTGTACAATCTGCCAGTTTCCCTGCTAATCCATTTATGTCTACAGCAGCTTTTTTCCTTTCTAACTCTTTTGCCCTCCTTGCGGCTTCCCTCGCTCTTTGTGCCTGAATACATTTCTCTATGATTATTTTTGCATCTTTTGGATTCTCTTCAAGATACCTGGTGAACCATTCGTACATTGCGGACTCAACATACCCCTTTACATTTGAATTTCCGAGCTTTGTCTTTGTTTGGCCTTCAAATTGGGGTTCAGGAATTTTGACATGGATTATAGCTGTGAGTCCCTCTCTTAAATCTTCACCGCTAAAACTCTGGTTTTCTTTAATGAAATTGTTTTTTCTTGCAAAATCATTTATTGCTCTTGTTAATCCGGCTCTGAAGCCGGCGACGTGCGTGCCATGTTCGGTGGTGTTTATGGTATTTACAAAAGAAATCAAGGTCTCGTCATAACCTTTATTGTATTCAAGTGCAATCTCTATTTCTATTGTTTCCTTGTCATTTTCAAATTTATGTGCATTATGAAAAGGTTTATCTATAATTACGATTTGACCTTCGTCCAGTTCCTTTAAAAACTCTAGCAAACCGCCTTCGAATCGGAACTCTTCGCTCTTCCCGGTTCTCTCGTCAGATATGGAAATCTTCAGACCACTAACAAGGTAAGCGATTTCTTTAAGCCTGTCTCTCAATAATTCGTAATCAAAAGAGATGTTTTTAAAGATTTCGGGATCAGGTTTAAAGGTAACCTCAGTTCCTGTTTCATTTGTTTCACCAATAACTTGAAGATCTCTTATTTTCTTTCCCCTTGAAAAGGCTATATGATATATTTTCCCATCTCTATAAACTTTCGCCTCAAGATACTCTGATAAAGCGTTTACAACCGATGCCCCTACTCCGTGAAGCCCACCTGAAATCTGATAAACTTTTGATCCGAATTTTCCACCTGCATGTAGATAGGTAAAAACAACCTCTACGGCAGGAATTTTTTCCTCGGGATGAATATCTACCGGGATGCCCCTACCGTTGTCCCGGACTGTGATCATTCCATCTTTTCTTATAATCACCTTAATTTCACTACAAAACCCAGCAAGCGCTTCGTCAACTGCGTTGTCCACAATCTCATAGACAAGATGATGTGCCCCCTGCTTTGATGTGTCACCTATGTACATTGCTGGTCGGACCCTTACACCTTCTAAACCTCTTAGGACTTTTATTTCTTGCGCAGTGTAATTATTCTTTTCTTCGAATACGTTCTTCTCTTCCATCTATAACCTCCCGACAAATTTTATATCATCTGGAAAATCTGATCCTGATTTTTCTCTTAAAAGAATTAAAAGCTCATATTTTTTCATTAAAAGCTCATTTCTCAATGATGGACTTTTTACTTCCACTAAAAAAACTCGCCCTATTACCTTTATTTTACCAATATATTCTACACCATAGGTTTCGGATAAATAGTTCTTCAATTCCTGTGATAACATCCTGGCTTCATACCCCTTTTCCAGTCCGAGATTCTTTAACAAATTTCTTAGTGTATCGTTGAATTTTTTCATAAGCTTATTACGTTTCCTTTTGGCCGATTTCCCACTATTTGCGGTGCGGTAATAAAAGACTGATTTTTTAAACTTGAAAGTACCACTTCACATCCTCTTTCATCAAGTACGCTGAAAGGTTCGTCGAGTAACACTATAGAATCGGGTTTGAACAGTTCAAGAAAGGTAAAATAAAATGCTAAGATCATTAATCTTTTTTCTCCTTCAGATGCAAAAATCCTCGCGGGTTTGCCGTCAATGGTGAATTCTATGTTATCTCTATGAGGTCCAACTATTGAAAATCCAAGACGAAGCTCTTGAGAAATAAAACTATCTAAGGGTATATTTCCGTCATAAGATGGTTCGAATATTAATTCAGCCTTTTTCCCCTTCAAGAAGTAAGCTGATTTCTCGATAAATAGTTTTTTTATTTTTTCTATGAAGTTTAGCCTATACTCTGTGATTCTCAAAGCCAGCTGTTCTTGTTTCTCGTTCCAGGGTTTTATTTCACTTATTTTTTGCTCTTTTAAAAGTATGTTCTTGTTTTCTAGTATCTTTCTATAGTCTATCAGCAAATCCAGATACTCTCTGTGAATTATCGAGATAAGCCTATTGAGAATGCTTCGTCTTTCTGAAGGGGGCCCATCTACTATATCCTGATCTCTATCCGTTGATATTAAGCTGGGCACGAGAGAAAAAAGATTCCCTATTTTGTCAATTTGTTTATCATCAATCAAAATATATTTAGATCCCAGATCAGCATCAAAGCCTGCGATAATTTCGTGGCTCGTACCGTCTTTTACTATTGTTGCAGATAATCTAAAAAAATTGCTATCAAAATTTGTAAGATCTTTATCACTTGCTCTTCTAAAAGACTTTCCCTGGGAAATATATGCAATGGCTTCTAAAATGTTTGTCTTTCCGCTCCCGTTTGGTCCCGTGATCAGGTTAACCCCATTTGAGAATTCGAAATCAAAATTTTTGAAGTTTCTGAAACCGACTAAAGAGATTTTCTTTATCATCAATAAAGTTTAAAGCAAAACCCTTGAAATTTCAATAAAAGTGGCTTATATTTTGGTTATGAAAACTGGCGATGTAATACTTCCCTTACATAATGGCCGTGCACCCGACTGGTTAATGCAGAGGATGATAAAGCTTGCAAGAAGTATAATTTATGTAATGGGCATAGAATTGGGTAGAGAAGAAGTATTAAGAAGATTGTCAGACCCTTTATGGTTTCAATCTTTAGGATGTCTACTTGGTTTTGACTGGCACTCGTCAGGTCTAACTACTACGGTGTCATTTGCAATTAAAGTGGCACTCAAAGATATCGGAAAGGAACTCGGTATATTCGCTGCAGGAGGCAAAGGAAGGTATGCGAGGAAGACACCCGATGAGATAGCTGAGACGGCATCGAAAGTTGGTGTGGATGCAGAAAAATTAATTTATGCAAGCAGGATGTCTGCCAAGGTAGACACATGCTTGGTTCAAGATGGTTATGATATTTATCATCACACCATTTTTTATACCGTTGACGGCTCCTGGTGTGTAATACAACAAGGTATGAATGAAAGGAGTAGAACGGCTAGGAGGTATCATTGGTTATCAGAGAATCTAATATCTTTTATTGAGGAACCTCACACAGGTATTGTGGCAGAAAGGAAAGAAAAAGAGGTTATTGATCTAACCTCGAGAAAGTCAGAGGATGCAAGAAGCACTATGCTGCAGCTCGTACATGAAGGGCCGGAAAAAGTTTTGAGACTTTACTCAAAGGCTTTGACATACAAGATGCCAATGAGACACTATATTACCTTAAGGGACATGAAACCAGAGAACCTCAAAAAAGTACTCTTGACTACCTACGAGGATCCTCCTAGTAATTTTGAAGAGCTTCTTTTAACAAGAGGCCTTGGACCTATGACCATCCGGGCGTTGACTCTGATTTCCGATGTTATATATGGTGCAAAACCCAGTTACAGCGATCCTGTTATTTTCAGTTATGCTCATGGTGGAAAAGATGGGTATCCCTACAGGGTCAGAAGGGATGTTTACGATAAATCGATTGAAATTCTTGAAAAAGCTATTAAATCAGCAAAGCTTGGTCAAAAAGATGAACTTTTTGCCTTGAGAAAATTGAGTCTACTTTTTAGCTTTAATCAAAGCTCTTAGAACTTGTATGTTTTCCGCGTAGAATTCTTCTGCCCCAGGTGTTTCAAGGATCATTGGGTGTTCAGCAAAGCGCTCATCATTAACGAGAAGTTCAAATCCCTTTAATCCTATCATTCCCTTGCCTATATGTTCATGTCTATCTACATTTGACCCCAAAGATGTTTTAGAATCGTTAAGATGAAAGCATTTCAGCTTTTCTAAGCCGATTATTGAATCGAGAAGTTCAAATGTTTTGTGATATCCATCTTCACTTGAAATATCATATCCTGACTCAAAGGCATGAGCCGTGTCAAAACATATGCCAACTCTTTCTTTTTTTTCAACGAGGTCTATTATTTTTCGAAGTTCCTCAAAGGTTCTCCCAATAGCGTTGCCCTGACCTGCCGTGGTTTCCAAAAGAAGTGTAATTTCTGGAACTAAATCCAAAGTTTTATTCATACCTTCAGCAATTAGCCTTATTCCTTCTTCAATGTTTGGATTTGTTCCTGGATGAAATACTAAATAAGGTATTCCCAAAATATGAGTCCTTTTTGCTTCCTCCTGGAAAGCAATCCTTGACTTTTCAAGAAGATCAGGATCCCTGGAAGCGAGATTTATAAGGTAGGAGTCATGAACAACAACTTTCCTGATCTTAAACTGCTTGATATTTTCCTTAAAAGATCTTACTGTATCTTCATCAAGCTCTTTGGAAAACCATTGCCTTTGATTTTTAGTGAATATCTGGATGGACTCACATCCGAGGTTAAATGCCCTTTCAGGGGCTAAGTTTATACCACCAGATATAGAAATGTGAGCACCTAAAATACCCATCTATTCCATGCTAAATTCAGGCATGTCAAACCAAAATCCAGTTCCCTTAATATAGTCAAGTTGTGCCATAATTAGCTCATAATGTCCTCTTTCCATTTCGTATAATCTTTTAAAAAGATTTTTGAGGGTTTCATCTGTCATTTCTACCGATTTTTTCTCATAGAAATCCATGGCTTTCTTTTCATGTTCTAATGCTATTTCGAGCGCATCGAGTTCATTTAGTTCCGATTTTCCGTGCTTTTTCTTTTCCCTTTTTATAATGTCAGGGAGAACACCTTCTATTTCTGATTTTGGAACCTCAAGAGGTTTCAGATGTACTTCTTCTTCTACAATTTGCCTTGCCTCCGAAAGGATTAGCAGATGTTTTACCTCCTCCATTGCTAAGGTTATGAACATATTTTTTCCTGAAGTATCTTTCGTTTTTCTTGCAATTTCTAAGTATCGAAAGATACTGTCTTTCTCAATGTCCATTGCAAGGTCTAAAGCTGTTGATATATTACCTTTCATACTATTACCTCCTCAATAATTTTCATGGATCCACTGCGACTTTGCAAGTGGAATAGAGTGATACTGGTTGTGATATCATTTTTAAATTCTCGTTAAAATCTGTAAAATTTTCAGGCGGAGGTGATCTGTTATGTTGTTGCTATTGTTATTAACCTCTAAAGTAATAGTTGCTTCTATTCCTCCGATTGCAGCCCTTGCAAGAGAGATCGCTGGCGGTTCATATCAGGTATATTCCTTATTAAATAACTTACAGAATCCCCACACCTACGAACTAAAACCGCAAGATTTTAAGAGAGTTTTAAATTCGGATTTATATTTCGAGGTAGGTGGTCACATTGAGAGCTGGGGAACCAGGTTAAGAAATACAGTTAAAAATTCAGTAGTTCTAACGGATGAGCTTAGAAAAAGAAAAATTAATTTTGATAACCCTCATATCTGGCTTGACCCTTATTTGGTACCTGAGATTGCTAAAATTGTATATGAAAAACTTCGCGAGAGATTTCCTGAAAACTCAAGTCTATTTACTGAGAACTATCATGCGTTTCTTACACGATTCGATTCGACAACTAACTATTTGAGGGGTGTTCTGGGTGAATATAAAGGTAGAATGGTACTACTTTACCATCCGTCATGGAATAAATTTCTTGAATATTTTGGTATTACTGTGGCTGGCGCATTGGTCCATCATGGCGAGAAAGAAATATCCACTGGAGAATATGCAAAATGGGTTAAGAAGGTAAAGGATGAAAACATTTCTATTGTTGTAACTGAATCTAATATGCCATCAAGAATACCGCAGAGCCTCTCCAGAGAGACGGGTATTTGTTTGGTTAGTCTTGATCCCCTTTTCTCTGGGGATTTTATAAACGGGTTTAAGGAACAGGCTTTGCGCATTTATAAGGGATTTAAATGCCAGAAATAGTTTTTGAAAACGTCACTGTGGCGTATGGCAGTGAAGTGGTTTTAAGTAATCTTAGTTTTACTCTTGAAAGAGAAGATTTTCTTGTTGTAATGGGACCAAATGGAACAGGTAAAAGTACTTTTGCGAAAACAATTTTAGGAGTATTAAAGCCTATAAAGGGATTAAGTTACGTTTTAGGATGCCCTGTACAAAAAGTATGTCCCCACCGTAAAATGATTGGTTATGTTCCACAGTTCTATAATCTGGATCCTGACTTCCCCGCAACACTTTATGATGTCGTTTTAACGGGTTCTTATTCAATGTTAAAACCTTACGAAAAGGTTCATTCAACTTTTAAAGCGCAGGCTGAGGAGAATTTGAGATTAGTTGAGCTATGGGAATACAGAGATAAGCTTTTCGGTCAACTTTCGGGTGGGCAGCAAAAAAGAGCACTGCTTGCAAGAGCTCTTATGGGCCCACCAAGAATTTTGCTTCTTGATGAACCTACATCTGGAGTTGACCTAAAAAGCGAGATACAGGTAAATGAAGCTATTATAAGGGCATACCGGACTCATAGGATCCCTGTAATATTAATTACTCACGATATTAACCCTTACTTGGAAATTGCTACAAAGGTTATCGTCATGGGTTATGGTACCCATGTAGTAGGATCCCCTGAAGAGGTACTAAAAGAGGATATTCTTGAAACTATTTACGATACTAAAATAGACATTCTGCAGAAGGAGGGGAGAAAAATCATTAATGTAAGAGATACCCATCATGGTAGATCTCCTTAGTATACCTGTAATAAAAAGGGCTTTGTTTTCACTTATCGTTGCTGGTGCGCTTCTACCAGTGGTTGGTGTGTTTTCGGTTCTTACCAAAACCTCTTTCTTTTCAGCAGGAATTTCTCACATTGCCCTTGCAGGTATCGCGCTTGCTTACCTAACAGGTTTTAATCCCATTTTCTTAGCCCTCTTTGTTGTTATTTTGGCTTCCGTGTTAATCTGGAGGATGGAGGAATCTGGTTTTAGTAAATACGAAGAGGTTTTGAGTCTTTTGTTTTCCTTTTTTATGGCTCTTGCTATTTTGTTTTTTGGACTTTCAAAAACATATACTACTGACGCAATTTCTTACCTCTTTGGAAGCCCTTTGACTGTCACAAGTGTTGATTTTTACTTAATTTCCTCCATATTTTTTCTATACATTCTGGTGGTCATATTTTTTCGAAGAGAGATTTTCCACTCAATTTTGTCTGCAGAACTTTCTGTAGCCATAGGAATAAATGTTTCGTTAATAAGGCTTCTGCTCCTCGTGTCCACCGGGGTTGCTGTTGTTTTGACCATGAAGGTTGTAGGGGCCCTCGTAGTCTTCGGGCTTACTGTAATTCCGCCTTTAACTGCAAAGCGCCTTTCTAAGCATTTTGGTCAAATGCTTATAATTTCATGTTTATTTGGAATCTTAAGCGCGTTAGGAGGATTTGTGTTTTCTACTTATTTTGATGTGCCTCCAGGTGCAGCTGTGGTGATAATTTCGTCGATTATTTATTTTATCGTACTTTTTATAAGAAGATGAGGATTTTACAGGTTAGTGATGCGTATTTACCCTTCCCGGGTGGAGTAGCAGAACATATTTATAATCTTAAAAAATATCTTGAAAGGTTAGGTCATGAGGTTTATGTACTAACAACGTCTTATCCTTGCCTAGAATCTGAGGTTGACACTAATGTCATAAGGAGGGGCAAAGTTATTTTTACTCCTCCCTTGAAAATTTTTAATCACACACAGCTAACTCTAACTTTTGACCCGTCTTTGCCAGAGTTTTTAAAGAATTTCTTTAAAGTACAAAAGTTCGATATCGTCCATTTGCATGGTCCTTTGGCACCTAATCTACCGGGTTTTGCACTCCATTATGCACCATTCCCGTGCGTTGCTACCTTTCACACTGCCTTTGTGGGGTTTAACTGGAATAAAATCGCTAAAATCTTTTATTATAAGGATGCAAAAAAGCTGAGAAAGTTTATTTTTGTGTCAAAGACGGCTAAGGAAGCTGTAGTCCCGCCATATACAGGGGATTGGATTATAATTCCAAATGGTATAGATCTGGAGGTGTTTTCCCCTAGACAGACTGAAAAGCTTGTACTCGGCAAAATAAATATTGGTTTTTTAAGCAGACATGAACCTCGAAAAGGGCTTCATATCCTTTTGGAGGCAATTGCTCGTGATTCGTATCTTAGAGAGAAGGTTGCATTGATAATTGGAAGTTCTGGACCATTGACTGAGGTATATAAAGCTTTTTGCGAGAAAAATAGGATTCATGCTATTTTCCTTGGTCGGGTTCCGAAGGAAAAGCTTCCAGATTATTACAGTAGTTTAGATATATTCGTTGCTCCTTCTACAGGCGGTGAATCTTTTGGTATAATACTGCTGGAAGCCATGGCTTGTGGTACACCTGTCCTTGCCTCTGATATTGATGGTTATCGGAATGTGGTAACTGATGGAGAGAATGGATTGTTATTCCAGAATAGTAATCCAGAAGATCTGGCTTTGAAATTGCGTGTTTTAGTTGAAGATGTAGCCCTCCGGAAGAATCTGAGAGACCGGGCATTAGAATATGTAAAAAATTTTCATTGGCTAGAAATTGCAAAAAAAGTCGAAAGTGTGTATAAAGGAGTTGTATAATGCTGGTTACTTTGATTGGTCAGTTAGTTGCTCTTTTTGTTCCCGAGAGGGTTGCTATATTTATTGCAAGAGTCTTGGCTGATGCGTTTCGTATCTTTGACTGGAGAACAAAAGCTATATTGAAAAACCTGGAGATATTTTTCCCCGATAGACCCCTCTGGTTAAGAAAAAGAATTATGAGAGATACATTTAGAAAAATGTTCATCAGCTATATCCGGGTTATGAAATGTAATAAGGAGAAGTGGAGAAAGATGGTTTGTATCGAGGACCTTGAGGTTTTTAAGAATACGAAATCTATTATTTACTCGATACACATGGGTCCATGGGATATACCATCCAAGTATATTAATGAGTTTGGTTTCAATTTCTATGCACTTATGGAAAATCTTTCCCGATTTTATCTATGGATGTGGCTGAGGTTTAGGCGGGGGATAAAAGTTTTTCTTGTGGGACATGGTACTATTAAGGCTATTCAGAAGCTCAAGCGAGAAAACAGTTATGCACTTGTTGTTTTAGTAGATAGAGTTACATCAGGTAAATACTCTAAAAGAAGGTTCTTGGGGCAAAAAGTGATATTTGCTGATGGCTTGTTTAAACTGCCTAAGTTGATAGATGGTAAACCATTCTTTTTAACATGTCACTGGGATGAAAAAGTGGAGAAGGTGAGATTTGACATTTTTGAGATGGATCCTAATAACCTTGAGAATGAAATCCTAAAGCACTTCGAAGAAAGTGTTAGAAAATACCCTGACGAGTGGTTCAATTTTTATTTTTTTACTACTCAAACGCGGATTTAAGGATGTAAAGAACAACTTCGTCGTAAGAAATCCCTATATGAGCTGCTTCTTTTGGAAGATCAGAAAGCTCAGTCATACCTGGTAAAGTGTTAATTTCAAGAACATAATAGTTGCCATTTTCATCTACAATTCCATCAGTTCGGGAAAAGCCCCTGCAACCAATTGTTTTATGAAGCTGGAGAGATGCATTCTGAAATTCGGTTGTGGACTTCTCTGATATCCGGGCAGGAATGACAAAATTGGTGAGCCCTTTGGTATATTTTGCAGTATAGTCATAGAATTCTCGGCCAATAACTTCAAGCTCTAAAATAGGTAGGGCGAAACTTTCATCTCCTGTCCCGAGAACCCCACAGGTTACTGCTTTTCCCCTTATAAATTTTTCTATATAGAGATCTCCATAATTACTGTGAACCTCGAAGATTCTTTTGTAAAATTCATCTTCACTGTGGACTATATATACACCCAAACTTGATCCTTCTCTCCTTGGTTTTATAACAGATGGAATGCCTATGGTTTGAAGAGCCTTTTTCGCTTCTATTTCTAT
>JBDRYG010000054.1:0-11960 GCA_039803305.1 Caldifarciminota bacterium | reverse complement strand
AACATCAATAATACCGCTAACATCTGGTGCAATATCAAGGGATACAAGCCTGTTCCATCCATCCAGAAGAATTTCAACTCTAAGGGATAAATCCTGCTCCTTATCTAATGCCCTAACTTTAACAAGTTTTTCTCTGACCCTCACCGGTCTCATCTGGCTGGCTATAAACCTGTTAAATATCAACTCATAAAGGGCAACATGTTCTGTTGTTAAGTACTGTACCTCTCCAGTAAGTATAAGTGATTTCAAATCCTCTGGATCCAGTGCCTTGGTTGGCCTAATACATTCATGCGCTCCTTCTTCGGACCAGGTTCTTGGGAAGAAATATTCTAAACCATAGTCCTCCTTGAGAATTTCTTCCGCAATCTTTCTGCCTGCATCTGATACCCTCACGGAATCGGTGCGGTGGTAAGTTATATATCCAAGCTCGAACAGATCTTGAGCTAAATTCATAGTTTTGGTTAATGAGTATTTTAATTTCCTTGAAGCCTCTTGAAGCATAGTATCAGTACGATAAGGTGGTGCTGGGTTTACATCCACTATTTTTGCCTCAACCTCATAAATCTCAACTTGTTTTAAGGTGAAAAAGAAACGGTTTGCAGTAGTTTTATCCTTAAAGGTAAATTCGAGCTTAAACTGTTTATCACCTACCGCAACACTAACTTGAACTTTATAAATCTTAGTGTTGAACTTTTTCTCTCTTTCTATAATCCAGCCAAGAACAGGAGTCTGAACCCTTCCTGCTGAAAGATTTTTCTTTCTAAAACGATCCTGAAGGTACTCAGAGAAATCGAAGCCTACCCATCGATCAGCTATTCTCCTTACAATCTGGGCCTTTACTAAGTTAAGATTTATATCTCTCGGGTTTCTCATCCCATAGAGAATAGCTTTCCTTGTAACTTCGTGAAACTCCATCCTTTTTATCCTATCAGTATAACTCCTCAGAATACCATATAAATCCCACGCAATTTTCTCACCCTCTGTATCTGGGTCTGTAGCTATCAAAACTTCCTCTGCTTCCATCGCCATACTTCTCAAACTAGAAACAATCCCCTCTTTCCCAGGGATTATTTCATAAAGAGGCACAACTTTTTCGCTTAATAAGGTACCATGGTAACCCTGCTCCTTGTTTAGATCAAGTACATGTCCAAGAGAGGCAGTAATCATTAGGTATTTATCATCTACAGAAGTCTCAAGAAGGTCGTGGTTTTCAACCCTTCTTCTTACAGGCCTTCCGAAGAAATTTGCTATTGTTTTTGCTTTATTTGGAGATTCTACAATTATCAAAACAGGTTTTAGCACTTCTTTCTTTTCCGCAAAGATTTTCCCCTCCCTAAACTTTTTCAAAATCTCCCGATCCCGATCTATAAGTTTAAGAAGGTCATTCAGGTTAACTTTCTCAACGCTTTTAAACTCAATTTCATCGTTAAACCACTTAATTTTCTTTCGCAGATGGTGAAACGCTGATTCGTCATCCACAAGAACCAGACTCAAACCTTTAGTTATCCCCCCCGCATACATTCGCGATGTTCTTCCACTGGCCTGAAGGTATCCGGTTGCATCGGATATAATCATCTCAAACCCATCTGAGGTCTGCCTGAGATTTATTTCTGGTGTGCTTCTCATAAGACTTAAGACTTCGGGAGAGGTCAGGAAATCCAGAACTTCCTTATAAAAGGTTTCCGCGAAAGTTTTTATTTGAGGGTTTTCAGGAAGGCTATTACTAACCTCTATTTTTTCAATTTTTTTGAGCTTTTTCATATAAGAGTCGACTACCTTTAACTTCTCCGGATGCTTCTTCGCTAAATATTTCCGTAAGGAGTAAAGGGCCCATAGAAGGTGTACAGGATTAGTTTCTATTTTAAGAGAAATTACAATTTTGGGTACACCATAAAAAATTGCATATCTTATAACGTGAGGTAGATCGAATCCCCTTGCCAAAGGGTTTCGGAAAGACGCTATCCCCACAAAAACATCGATATCTCCTCTTTCATAGTCTTTAATAACAACGTCATCAATTTCCTCATATGATACAGCTCTGATCCCGCTACTTCTTAAACTTTTTACTGTTTCCTCAACCCCCCTTCTACCCCTCTCCGCTGATAAAAATATTAGGCCTCCCTTCCCAAGCATGCGAATCCATTCCTCCAGGGGCATCCTATTAAAATCATCATACAGATCCTCAACGTTTCTGAGGTAAAAGGTCGGGCTTCCAACCTCAAATCCAAGAAGTTCTTTGAACAGTTCAATCCTGTAAGATTTGGGATTAGATGTAGCTGAAGAAACCACTAAAACCCCGTTTCTTTTTTTCGATATCTCTCTAACCTTATCGGACCAACTCCTTAAGGTCTCAATATCCTCCTGAGTCTTAGTGGGTTTCCTGCGAAGGAGTAAAATATGTAAAGCCTCCTGGATATCATTTTCCTCGAATCCCAAAAGTAAAAGAGCCTTATCTATATTCCTAGCCGTCTTAAGGAATGAATCAACATCGTCTACAAATATGAAATTAAAGTCCTTAGGAATACTCTGATAATTTTTGTAGAGAAAAGCCGAGGTAGTTAGCAAGATTTTAAAAGCTCCTCTCTTTAATCTCTCTCTGTTTATTTCATTTTGCTTTCTACCAATTTCACCCCCGAAGACGAGCAAATCATCCTCATGCACCCCAAAACTCTCAAGCAAATTCTGCACCTGCTTTAAAAGTATTACAGTTGGAACAATTATGTACGAACGAAGACCTTTTCGGTAAAGATAAGAAGCAGTTACTAATCCGAAAGAGGTTTTCCCAACCCCTGTAGGTGCGAGAAGGGCAAAAGATCGTCCAAGCAAGACCCTCTTAGCCCAAGCAGTTTGCAAACTCCATGGCTTAGAATTTATACAAAGTTCAAAATGGGAAGTCCAACTTTCGAGCTCTCTGGCTTTTTTCAAATAAGCAAAAAGATCTCCTTTGAGTGCATCAATATTCAAGCTACCTTCATCTGGAACACATTTCTCACATGGTAAACCAGCAAAAAGCCGTTCTGATGTTATTTTACCTCCACAATTGGGGCAAAGATTCAAAAATAACGAATCTAACATAACTTTTAAAATAATAAAACACTTCTCTCGAATTATAATTTCCTGAATTTTTGATCTAATCCTCCAAACTAATAAACTTCAAATAAATGTCTAGACACCTAAAAAAGATACCCAATGGTTACTTAAGCTTGCTATTCAGTATAAATCAACCCTTTAAAAAGGCAAATTAATAACGACTTACGAGATCGTCTTTACTTTTTACCCCACTACACCGGATGTATTAGTAACACTACTCTATGCCCTGATTTTAAATTCTGCAATTTTTCTATGAATTCCTCATACGTAACTTTTGTAAAGTGCGCATCCCTCTGATGCTTCACAAAAAGCTGTCCAGCGTTATCTGTAAAAAGTAGTCATAACCAAAAGTTGTGAAATTCGCCTCGTACTCAAACCCAAATCTTTTTAAAGAATCAATCCCAAGTTGAAAACTTTTCCCCTTATATGTAAAAAACTGTCTCTTTGTAAAATCTTTAAAAATTTCATAATTAAATACCTCTGCCTCCCTGCAAAGTGGCGCGCCATGGGAAGAGGTACCCCGAATTCGTATCCCGCCTTCAGAAAGGAACTCCAAATCTTGCCGGTTAAATTCTATGGGATCTTCTCAGTAAACCACCATGACAGTCAATAGATCATTGTGAATGCCAATTTCATGTCCAAGAGTGTATATCCTTTTATAAACCTCAAGCATGAAATTATACCGTACAAATCCTCTAATAGAATCCATATAACCATAATAGAAAGCTGTGGGTAAAATGTAATAAGTAGATCTAACTCCCATTTTATTTTCCATTTGCGCAATTTCCAGGGCTTTAAAAGGATGATAATCAACGTCATGTCTCAATCCAACAACCAGCTTTGTTGAGTCCCTGATAGTGTGGAAAAGAAACCAAGATGTTCATACATCCAAAGCAGAATCCAAATCTTATTTTACAGGAGATTTGAATAATAATATTTAAAGGTCTCACCCGAGATTTCATGGATTTTTAATATCAACTTTAGTTCATTCATCTTAACAATTTTTCGCACCTAATGTGAAGAATTCGGGGAAAACAAAGATCATATGCAAGCGTAAAGTATGCTAAAACTTTGTCACAATAGAAATCATCAAGAACACGAGGAAAAGTTTTTAATGTTACCCTCTTTCTTGCTAAAACTTGAATTAGCGCAAAGGCATGTGGTCAAGAAAATAATCTTGCAAAAAAGATACAGAAAATTTATCATTTTTTGTTTATCTCTCTGACCTCTCGATAATTCTGACAATATTAAGTTAAAATTGCTGTTGGTTAATCTGGCGATACCGCTCCCACAACTTTGCAACTCTAAAAACATTGCGCTTAAAGAAATGTATTTATTTAGCTTCTTCCGGTGTGTTAATTCCGACATTTCTCAACAGGAGGAATTATGTAATCAAATCTTCACTGTAAACTAAAAATTGTAGAACTCGCGAAAAATAATTTATTTAAAAAGAAAACATCAACTCAACCAAAAACTTTTAGTTCTTATGGAAGAGAGAGTTAGTCTCACACCTCTTTTTATCCAATCAAGGTTAAGTAAACAAACAGCGATAATATTTATTGTAGTAAAAACATAAACAACCAAAGACTTTTCTATGAAAGTGGCAACAGCAAAATCTAGGATAAGAAACAAGAAAGTTAGATATATCTTTGAAAGGGGATATTTTACGGGAAACAACTTCTTTGAAATATGGGTCTCAGTGGCAAAGAGTACTACGAATGAGATACCGGTAGAAATTGCAGCGCCACGGGCACCAAGTAGTGGAATTAAAGCCATATTACCCGCAAAATTTATAATCACGCAAATGGCATCTGAGAGTATAAACCAGTATGTTTTTTTCGCGAAGTTTATTCCCCTAGCAGTCACCGTAAGTACTGCCAATATTACCGGTGAAAGGAGTAGAAATGGCAAAACCCTAGAAGCAGGAGCATATTCTTTTGCCATAATTAGAAAAATGATATCCTTGAATGCAACGACAAGCAAAGCAAAAAGAGCCATCACAAAAGTAATTAGTCCAGCTGTGTCCGCAAAAAAATTTTTATTCTCCCTGTCTTTCTCGTAGGTTTCATAAGCCACAGGCAACCAAAAATTCTGAAAACCTGAATAAATCATATACAATACATAACTCAATTTGAATGCAGCTGAGAAGTAACCAAGTTCCACGAAGTCAGAAAACATTCTAAGAGAAATTCTTGAAAGCCATGTAAAAAGCCACCACAAGAAGGCACTGGGCAAAAGAGGCAGACCATACGATATAACACTTTTAAGAAGTTGATAGTCAATTTTCACGGGAAAGATGTGAGAGTGTTCGAAAGCAAAACCCACAAGAAATGCGATACAGTTCGATAAAATCTGTCCATAAACTATCGCATAAAAGCTCCTTCCAAAAAAAATGGCATAGACTATGGTTCCACTAACGTTAACGAGAGACTGAACTATAAAAACGGCGGAATAGAGGAACCCTTTTTTTTGCATTCTTATACTTGTAAGATTAAAAACCTGCAAAATACCTGAAAATAGGGAGAGTGAGACAAGTACTCCTATAGAGTGACCTGGCTCACCTACGACAACCAGCGATAGTTTTCCAGAAAATATGATAAGAAATAAACTTACAACAATAAAAATCAAAATCGGAATTAAAAGACATGTCCACAGCAGTTGTGATCTTTTGTCTTTTTCAATTTCGTAATAAGATCGCACATAGCTTTGATCCGATCCAGCAAGAACTAACAATAAAAGTAGAGAATACAATGTAGAATACATAGTGGCTTTTCCAAATTCAGCAGGTGAAATCAAAAATGTTATAACAGGTACAGAAAAAAAGTTAATGATAGCCTGAACCCACACGCCAAGTGAAAAAGAGAAGAAAAGTTTGATGACTAAACTTAAATCGAGCCTATTAGTGTTATTGTTAGGCATTTATTACCTTCTTGGTTACTCATGGATTTATTAAATTATAAAAGGAATTAAGGGTAAATCCTAAATCAGTAATTGATGATAATGCTTATTTAATTTGGGAAACAAAAACCAACTAACAATTTTTTAATCTCAGTTAATCTTTCGAGTTACGCACTTTATTATAAAAATCTGTTAAAAATAACTACTTATCTCGTTCTTTTTTAGTACTTCTCGTTTGATTTCTTGAGATAAGAGTTTATAATTTTCGAGTAACTATGGGGCCTTTTAAAAAAATTTTGGCTGGTTATTTCAAAGTCTTTCTAATCGTCTACGTGGTAAACTTTTTTATCGCCCTCTTGCTATACTACACACTCCCAAGAAAATACACTGCAACGGCAGAAATAATGCCATCACTCGACCAAGAAATACTCGTTACTCTTGGCTCAGCCCTCGCAAATTTTAATCCTTTAGTGAGCATGATGGTGACCCCTGCTGATATTTATACGAAAATTATACAGTCACGTGCAGTTCTTTACGAATTGATAGATAGTTTAGACCTTCAGAAAAAATTTAAGGTGAAAAGCAAAATTCTTGCATACCGTAGGCTCTTAAAAGCATTAGAAGTAAAGCCTTATTCTGAGGGAATTATTGAAATTTCTTACGAAGATAAAGATAAGGAATTTGCCACTAATCTAGTAAATGCAGTAGTGCGCATTCTAGACAACTTTAACAGGAAAACTATTATGACAAAAGGAAAAGATCTCAGATTATTTTTAGAAGAAAGGCTTGCAGAAGAGGAACACCTGATAGAGACTCTGAGAGACTCGCTAAAGGTTCTGCAAAAAAAGTATAACGCTATTCAACCAGAAAGCGAATATATGATGTTACTCGAGGGTTATTTCAATATTTACAAAGAATATAGTATTAGAAGAGCCGAATTTTCTTATCTAAAAAAAATATATGGTGAAAACAACCCATTGTTGTCAATTAAGGAGAAAGAACTTGAAGCTTACGAAAAAGAGCTTAAGAAAATCATCAGAGATGCCGAAAATCCAGGAAACCCCGAAAAAATCTTCAATATTTCACAGAAAGAATTGCCAGAAGTTATGGCAAAATTCTTGGATATAATGCTTAAACTGGAAGCGCATCAAGAAGTCTACAAGTTCTTATTCACAAAGTATGAAGAGGCAAAACTACTTGAAAAGAAGGATACCCCAACATTCACCGTGATGAGATGGGCAGAAATTCCTGATCATAAGAGCTTTCCGAGAGGGACTCACCTTGTAATCTTATTTTTCATTCTCGCAACAATGATTAACATCATTATATTTATAGTTGGAGAACTACCGGAAGCACATGAAATTTTAGTAACTATTTTTAGAAAGTAAGACCAACTCTTAAAGCTCTTCTGTAAGTTGTCTAATTTTTTCAGTAAAAGCCTCAACAGAAAAAATTAAGCCTCTTTTTAACAAAGTCTGATGCAAAGAAATTTGGAGTGATTCATCTCTCAAAATTCTTTCAATTTTAATCACAGCATCTTCCTCAGCATTGTAAATAAGAGCAGGATCTTGGACAATCTCTACCTGCCCTCCACTGTTGTGTACAAAGACGATAAGGCCAAGCTTAACCATTTCCGCAATAGCAATGCCAAAGTGTTCATTTATTTTACCATGGATACCATATCTATGTCTCGAAATCAATCTTATAAGCTCATTTCTAGAGAGCCCCTCTTCAATAAATAGCCATTTAGAATTTTCTTTTGCAAGTTTTTTGAGTCTACTCACATAGTTTGCATCCCCTGGTGTGCCAATTATATGGAGATGAACATCAAACCCTCGGGTACGAACATTTTGAATTATCCTTACAATTTCAATAAATCTTTTAGTAGGTTCAATTCTTCCAATAGCAATGAACCCTAATTCCCTACTAAGAAACTCCTCTGGAGATGTCACACTCGGCGAATCCACACGGACAGGAGGGTACAAAATAATACTCTCGATTCCGTATGCTTCCCTTATAATCTTCCCCGTCCACGCTGAATTTACAATGGTAAGATTAGTTTTCATTCTTTCGTAGTTAAATTGACTCAATATATATCCTATCTTTTTATACGCCCACCTTATTGGAGAAGGTCTATGATACCAAATCTTTCCGAAATCAGCTTCCTTATGTTTTGCATATTCAAAGTCAACTAAGAATGGAAAGTGAATATACTGAATGCCTTTCTTTCCAAAATCCATTTCGTTATAGGTGCTAAACAAAATATCATAGTCGTCTTTTATTTTTTTAACTTCTCTCATCATGAGATGCTGTCTAAGTAAATGATATCCCGAATCCATCCTCCTTAACTTTCGGGGGGCGTCAAGCACCCTTATTTTTATTTTTCTTGAATTAAGTGTTGTTCCATAAAAATCATCAAGAGCTTTAAGGGTAATTAGATCATCAAATGTGAGAAGTTCTACATCATAATCCTCACTTAAACCCATCAGAGTCCAAGCGCAAACAGCTTCGGTTCCTCCCCGTCCAAAAGCTGGATGAATTACGGAGACTTTCTTACCTTTCATATGCCTCCTTGTTTTTCCATCCCCATAGGAAATGTACTGCATATCCCAAAAAAAGAAGCGTAAACCGCCACAAACTACCGTCATACAAAAACTGGTCTACCGAAAAAATTAAGAATATATAGATAAGAAAAGAAGCGCCGGTAATCTGCTCAAGAGAGATATTCACCTTTTTGACCCACATCTGGAATACTTTAAGCAACCTCGCGGCAGCAAGAATCATTGCAAAAAGTAACATGAATCCGGGTATTATACCAGACTCTATAAAAGTATTGAGCAAAAGATTGTGAGCAAAAGGAAGACTTAAAGAACCTCTAAAATAAAAAAAGTTACCTGGTCCAATCGGAGTAAGTGGGTTTTGTAGAATGTATTTTATAGAATTTCTCCAAATAATTAACCTTGAGGCAATGGAAGTATCCAGTTTTATTATATTAGGATTTAACCTTACTAAAAATATTAATCTGCCAATTAACAAAATTAATGTTACAAAGACTACAAAAACAATAATGCCAAATATAATGCTTCTCCTATTCCCCGACCTCATATTAAAAAGCATGAAAAAAGTAAAAGCAATAACAACGGAAACAAGAGCATTTCTCGACCCAGTACAAAGAACCGCCAGGAGGTTCAGTCCGATGAAGATAAGAAAAACAAAGTTTTTTGGAAATTTGCTTTTGAAAAAGCAATACAAAGAATAAATGCATCCCATACCCGCAAGAAGAGCAGGAGGGTTAGGATTAGTAAACCTTCCGGCTTGTCTTTGTACAAAGTTCCCATGCACTAAGTTAATCAAAGCATCTTTATTTATTACTGTAACAACTACTCCCAATGCAACGACAAGAGTCAAAACAAGTAACACTTGATCAAACTGCTCATCTTCACCCAAGAGCTGCAGAAGAAGAGAAAAAGATGCAAAGGACAAAAATAGCTGAGCAGTCTGAATAGTAGCTTTTAGTGGATTGATCGATGTAAAAACAGAAGTAAAAGTAAAAAAGGTGTAAACTATGCAAAAGATTAGAATATTTTTATACCTAATTTCTTCTCTGTTTAAGATAAGACCTAATAAATTCAGTAGGATGACCAACTCTATTATGTTATAAACATATATTCCATCTGGACGGACAAGGGCAGAGGTTGATACTGCAATATTTCGTGTTTCCACGTAAATTCCGATAAAGTCACGATAATATGGGCTGAAAAGCACAAGAGCTGATACATAGGGAATACTAAAAATATACAAAACTTGTAAGAACCTTTTTGAATCAGCAAGAAGGAATGTAAATATTAAGAAAAACATGATAACAGCCAACTTAATACTACCTTTTAGTCCTTCGGTGTAAAGGCCAACTAAGGATACGAGAAGTAAAATTAGGAAAAGAACCATATATTTGATATAGGAAATCTTACTCTTAAATGTTCTGGTCTGAAACGGGCTCATACAGCCTCTTAAAACACAAGTGTTTTGCATTACTCCAGTTTAAAACTACCCTAGCAAGGGCCACAACAGTTTCATAAAAAATTCCTAAGTTTCGTTGCTGTAAAGCATGATTCAACCCTTGTATAGCCATGCCAATCATACTCCATATAAAAATTGCCTTGTTTCTGGGCGAATTAAAAAAATGCTTTCTGAACAAAAGGAAGGTGTTATAAACGTAAAGGTGGCAGAATTTACTAACCTGTATCCTTCCAGCTGACGAATGGTGATGAACAAACTTTAAGCGTGGCGAAAGAATTAACCCACCACCAAAAACCTTATAAACCGTATACGAATAGTCTTGATCCTCCCTATGAGAATAATTAACAAGATTTTCGTCAAACTTAATTTTTTTAGCAACCTCACTTCTCATTACCCATACTGTTGTAGATAACCATTGAGTGCTGATTTCTCTATCTGCAGTATAAGCAATTACTTTTGAACCAGAAGGTAATACAATTTGAAAATTTTTCGCATAGTAATCAAGATAGAAAACCCGCCTCCATAGGTTCTGAAACTTTCTTACAATTGGTGGACGAGTATCAAAACCTGAAACTATCAAGGCTTTTTTTTCATTCAAAATACTAATAGCCGTTTCTACAAAATTGGGAGGAATCTCTACATCGTCATCAATCATAAGGATATATTTTTGCTGAACAGCCTCCATACCACGATTTCTTTGATAAGAAATACCTTTTCGATAAGACCCTATAAATTTGAAACTGATCCCCCTGGATTCGCACTCCTTGCTTAATTTTGGTATCACCTCTTCAATAGTTTTATCTCCAATAACCCCTGAAACGACTACCTCCTTAGGTTTTATTGTTTGATTAAAGATAAACCTCATGCAATTTTGAAGTTCTTTGGGCCTTTTATATGTCGGGATCACAACACTATACATAGGAAATTACTAATTCATCAAAATTTTTACTCAATCCCCAAAATAGTTTGACCACTTGATATGTTAATATCTTGAATAGAGCCCTGCTCGTCATAATCTGCCGCGAGGGTATCAGCAAAATTCTTAAAAAAGTTATTTCCTGTCATCTTATATAGATACTGAATTAAGTAAATGCTTATGGTATAATGGGTCTATGTGATGATGCCTCAAACAGTAAAAGCTTGGACCACCTGGGTTTCTAAAAAGATGCAGTTTATCCTCAAGGGTTGTTAAACATCCATTAAGGTAAAGCTCAACTTCCTTATTCCTAGTTAAAAGCCAATGCTCATAAACTCCCTGAACCGCATGAATAAAACCATTTAGTACGTAGTCAGGACCACCATCAAGGGGATACTCTTCAATCCATAGATAGCCATCTGCATCTACAAAAGAAACCCACGGATAATTATTCTTTGATGTGTTCTTTATGGAGTTAAAAATCTTTTCTGCGATTATGAGGTAACTTGAGTCCTGAGTAAAATTAAAAAGGCGTACCACTAATTCGAGAACCTGCCCTTGTGCCATCCCAGAAAACCATGGCGCAAAAAGGGTATCAGTATTTGTTCCATGGGGTCTTATTGTGAATTGGTAAGGGAAAAAGCAGGAATTATCAATTTTATAAGCAATTTCGAGCAATTTCCTTACCCAGGTCTTGACCTTCAGAACGTATCTAATGTCTCCTGTTATGTAATAACTGTTGAGGTACTGCATACCCTTAATTGCAATGAGAACTGGATTATAGTAATATTTTCCGTCTTGAGGGTTTAAAAACAATGGAACTCCCTCATCGTCGCATGGATACGTTTCGGAAAGAGGTATCACATTTCGTGAAACGAGATGCAAGCTATCATAAGGAAGTATTCTGAGATTATACTTTCTTACGTTAAAATCAGGAGTTTCGTGCGAATATTCGCATGAGAAAAAAATAAATGAAACAAGGGAAATAAAAAACAACTTCTCGTACATTATCTTATTTTAAACCTTTTCTTTAAATTCT
>JBDRYG010000053.1:0-12184 GCA_039803305.1 Caldifarciminota bacterium | reverse complement strand
AAAGTTATAAGGGTAACTTCAGGTGCTTTAATCCTGACTTCTTTATATTTGCTTTCAATTTCCTTTATAATCTTCTCTATTGAATCCTGTGAAAAGCCTCTCTTTTTGAGGTCATTAGTAATTGACTCCTGTAAATAACCCCACTCTGACCCGGTAACCACTGCATTGGCAAAAGCGTTAACAGCACCACTCACATCCCCCTTTGACAAAAGGAGGGATCCGAGGTTTTCGTGATCACCATAATCAGCCATAAGGTCACCACCTTGCAGTTCAATAATTTGTCTCATAGAAGCAATGGCACTATCAACTTCACCGGCATTTTCATAATACTTCGCCATTATCCTGTAATAGCCAAGCTTTTTTCTTTTTAAACTTTCAATCCTCTGGTCCTTAGGATAGAAAGGAAAGTTATAACAGTTTGCCACGGGATGGAACAAATTGCCAGCAATATAAAGCAAGCTGTCTACGGTCCTGTAATTTAAAGTACCCATGGCCATCCTCACAGATGCCTCAACCATATACGGTTCGGGATCGAATGGATTCAAATCTCTTAACTTCCATAGGCAGTCAAGCGCTTTTAGAGTATCCCCAAGAGCCATATAACCATAGTGTAGCGAAAGATAGTAATTTCTTAAAGTATTTTTTAATTTTGTGGATGGTTCCTCAAGAAATTCCCTGTATTTTTCAAGTCCTACTTCCAGCCATTTGACGCCCTGCTGGGGCCCAAGACTCCTCGCATATTGATAGAGATAATTTAAAGATGCATCTAAGATACCCGGTAAATAAGGCTGTTCTGAAAGGACCTTAAAATAATCGTATGTTCTGCTAAAATCGAAAAGATAAGCTACATTAAACGCTGATAGCGTCGCGTAAAGGTTCTTAGTTTCAAATAAGGAATCAATTTCCTTCTCCAATTCATAAAGGTACCGAGCTTTTTTCTTTTCATCCTTTATTAAAAAGGCCTTTATTGCTTTCATTCGTCCAAAGGCCAGGGGTTCGCCAGGGTGATATTTCAGCTCCTTTTTATAATACCTCAAAGCCCTACTTATCAACCGATCCTTCTCTTTGTCAGAGACAGGAAAAGCGTAAGGGATTGCTTTTTCCGCATGAAGCCCTTTGTAATAATAAGCCAACCTCATGGGTTTATTTCCATAAAAAACAATTAAACCATTACCATCCTCAAAAAATACAGAGTCACCATCTACAATTCTCCATAAAACATAAGATGTAATAGTATCCGTTTGAATGCCAAAAACCCAGAAATCTTTTTCTTTTCTTCCCTTAACTGCAAAATACTCAAAGTCCACATTCTCTTTAAAGAGAATTACTTCCAGTATTGGATCATGTAACTTCAGCTCGGAGACGATTATTACCCTTTCTCCGGCTTGGGGTTTTGAAGGTTTTAGATGGATCTTGCTACAACTTAAAGCCAGCATAGTGAGCATTAATAACATTGTAATTCTAACCTCCTTTTTCATTAACCTACCTCCTTATTTAAGAAAATTTTCGCAATTTCAGAAAAATCTTTACTCTCAAACTCGTCTCTTCTAAACTCATGGGCAATTACTCCTTTAGACAAAAATAAAACACGATCGGAAAGCCTTCTTGCAAGATCAAGATCGTGGGTAACAATTATAGTTGTAACTTCCTTCTCTTCATTTAACCTTTCTATTAAATCTGATATGGCCTCACCAGTTGCCACATCAAGCCCCGCTGAGGGTTCATCGTAAAGGATAAGTTTAGGCTCAGTTACTAGAGCTCTTGCAATAGCCACTCTCTTCTTCATACCACCAGATAATTCTGAAGGTGTGGAATCGGCAAATTTACTCAGCCCAACCTTATCCAGGTAATACATTACTTTCTCCTCCACCATATTAAAATCAACATCCTTTACTAGAAAGGGATAGGCAATATTCTCAAAAACCGTCATAGAATCAAAAAGCGCGGAGCTTTGGAATACAAAACCAATATTTTCTCTAAGTTTCAGAAGCTCTCTTCTCTTTAATTTAGTAGAGTCCAAACCAAATAGAAATATTTTTCCCCTATCAACTCTTTCAAGCCCGACTATGGTTTTGAGAAGAACTGTTTTACCTGCGCCACTTTTACCTACAATGGTGAGGGTTTCTCCCCGCTTAACAGAAAAAGAAATGCCCCTCAAAACTTTATTACCAACAAACGATTTATGTACATCTACTAATTTTACAATTTCATCCATAAAACGCAGAACCAACAATAAAATCGAAAAGCAACACAACTACCGAGGAATATATAACAGCCTGCATGGTAGATAACCCTACCCCTTTAGCACCACCTTTAGAGCGGATACCCATATAAGAACTGATCGAGGTAATAATAAAACCAAAAACGATGCCTTTCGCAATGCCTCCCAACAGGTCCCTTAAATAAAAGAATTCTTTAAAAGACCTCATAAAAACGGAATAATCCACCCCAAGGCTAACATTGGAAATCAAAGCAGCACTAATCAAAGCAATTGTCTCTGCAAAGATCGTCAAAAGAGGTGTCGCAATAACACCGGCAATAATTCTCGGGAATATCAAATACCTTTCGGGATCAATTCCCATAACTTCCATGGCATCCAGTTGCTCCGTCACTCTCATAGAGGCAAGCTCTGATGCAATTGATGCACCAGCCCTACCAGCCAGGATAAGAGCCGTTAAAACTGGACCCAACTCTACTGTTATCATCTTTCCTACACCCGCACCTAAAAGATCTAAAGGTAAAAGACCCTTTATCTGATAGGCACTTTGTACACTGGCTACCATCCCGGTAAAGGATGCAGCAATAGCAACAATCAAAAGGGAGTCAATCATGAAAAATTCCATATCTTTGAAAAACTCATCACGCCTTAAAACTTTAAAACCACCCAAGGAGTGATAAACCATGAGAAAGTATCCCCCAAGTCCTCTTAAAAAATGCCTGAGATTCTCAAGAATCACCACTTGAATCTTTCCAAGAAGTGAGTGTCTAAAAGACCCTTTTTAAAATTCTCATCGTCCACCAGTTTTATAAAGAAAGGTACTGTTGTCTTGACACCATCAATTACAGTCTCCTCTAAGGCCCTTTTGAGCCTTGAGATAGCGAGATCCCTGTTTTTGTCATAAACAATGAGTTTTGCTATTAATGAGTCATAATGCGGAGGAATAGTATACCCCTGATAAATATGGGTATCAACCCTGACACCAGGGCCCCCAGGTAGATGCAGTGTCTTTACAGTTCCAGGCGAAGGTGCAAAACCCCTTTCCGGATCTTCCGCATTAATTCTCACTTCAATAGCATGTCCACTAATTTTTACATCTTTCTGAGTAATAGGTAATTTTTCACCCATGGCAACCATTATTTGATGCCTTATAAGATCCTCTCCGGTCACCCACTCTGTCACAGGATGTTCCACCTGGATCCGTGTATTCATTTCCATAAAGTAAAAATTACCATCAGAGTCCAGAAGAAACTCCAGTGTTCCAGCTGAATAATACCCAATAGACAACGCTCCTTCTACCGCCTTCTCCCCCATTTTTCTGCGAAGTTCTTCGCTTACAACTGGGGATGGTGCTTCCTCCAACAGCTTCTGATGTCGCCTTTGAATAGAGCATTCTCTTTCACCAAGGTACACCATATTTCCAAATTTATCACCTATTACTTGAATTTCGATGTGCCTTGGTCTTTCCACATATCTTTCCACATAAACTCTCGGATCTCCAAAGGCCGTCTCAGCTTCCTTTTGAGCCATTTGAAATGCTCTCTCAAGGCCTTCTACCTCCCTTACAATTCTCATTCCACGTCCACCACCACCAGCAGCTGCCTTGATGATTACAGGTAAGCCAATCTCTTTTACTACCTTCTTTACTTCATCAACAGAATCAACCGGATCTTCTGTGCCTGGTAGAATCGGAACGCCGACCCTTTTCATGGTTTTCCGGGCTTCAACTTTGTCGCCCATTAGGCGCATAGCCCTGGATGGAGGTCCAATAAAGACAAAGCCG
The DNA here is from genome assembly GCA_039803305.1 of Caldifarciminota bacterium. Classification (GTDB taxonomy): domain Bacteria; phylum Hydrothermota; class Hydrothermia; order UBA1063; family UBA1063; genus UBA1063. Next base: position 8,183 of record JBDRYG010000053.1, on the reverse strand, counting down.
CTTGCTTCGACCATCTCTGCAAAATCAGGATTTTCGGAGAGGAATCCATAACCGGGGTGTATCGCATCAACATTGGCTATCTCTGCTGCGCTGAGAATACGGGTAAAGTTCAGGTAGCTTTCTTTGGCAGGTGGAGGACCAATACAAATTGCATAGTCGGCCATCTCAACATGAAGGGAATCTTTGTCTGCTTCGGAATATACTGCAACTGCTTCGATCCCAAGCTCGTGAAGTGCGCGTATGATTCTTACAGCAATCTCTCCTCTATTAGCCACAAGTACTCTCTTAAACATTGAGAAATTTTAAGGCAACACTGGTAAACCAACAACATCAAGGGTATCAAGGACTTCAGTGATTTTTACTTTTCCACTCCATTTTCTATCTCTCACATTCTTAATTTCCACTTCGAAATCAATGGAAACAGCATCATATTGGGACCATGTAAATGGTGTATCTTTAAATGCAATAATTTCTTTACCCAGAAGGCTCTTCTGAGCTTTATGCATTATATCCTGAGCAAGATCGAAACAAATCTGATATCTCTCACTTTTTACATCCTCAGGTAAATCAGCCAGGTTAAATGATGGAACACCAGGTTCGTGGGAGTATTTAAAAACGGCAATCCTCTCAGGACGAAAAATTTCAAGAAAATTGAGAAGGTTTTCAAAATCACGGTCTTCCTCTGTTGGAAAACCAACCATTACATCCACCCTTATGAAATAATGGGGTAAATACTTTCTCACGAGTTCAAGGCATCTTTTAACAGCCCTTTCTCCTCCGGCTCTTCCCATATCTTTCAAAACCCTATTAGAAACATGCTGTATTGGAATATGAATGTATGGCAGAAAGACATCTTTTTCGGCAAGGGTTTTCACGAGCTCTTCGGTAATTCCATGAGGATGGAGGTACATTAATCTATAATAAAGACCTCCTGGAAGTCCCCGCAAAAGATTAACAAGACTATCTCCAGTATCCACACCATAAAGAGTTAAATCCTGAGCAATCAGGACAATCTCTAAAGCACCTTTCTCCTTTGCAATTTCAATCTCTTTTAATATATCTTTCGTGCTTCTTGAGCGAAGGGGACCTCGAATTCTTGAAATTACGCAATAAGAACACCTTCGTTTACACCCCTCCTGAACCTTCAAATAGTGAAACAACCTTCCCTCATCATAGATCTGATTATCACAGTGAGGTAAAGCTCTTTGCTTTTTAACCTGCTCATAACCGTCAATCCCGAGAAGGCTATCAAGATAATAAGCCACAACCCCTTTCTTTTCAAAGGCTTTTACACCCAGCCTCTCTACTGCACAACCCGTTACAATGATCTTCTTTTTTTTCCTTTTCCAGTACGCAATCCTCTCAAAAGCTTCTTCTAATGCTTCTTGTAAAAAGCCACATGTATTGACAATTACAATATCGGCTTTTTTTGCATCATTTGTAACAGAATTCCCTGATAAAAGGAGGACTTTCTTTATCATTCGTGTGTCAACTTCGTTCTTGGGACACCCCAAGGTATCTACATAGAAACTATTAGAAACCATCGTAAAGTCTTTCAGCGAGTAGAGGGTCAAGGCCGGCTTTTACCACTTCCGCTGCTACTTCATCAATATCATACTCTACTCTGTAATTTTTATATTGCCCTTCCTCTAAATCGAGAATGCCAAAACTTGCCATAGGATTACCATCCCGTGGTTGACCTACACTCCCTGGATTTATCATGTATTTCATGTTCTCATCGAATCTCACAGAATTATTATACATAGAAATTTTGTCCTTCTCAGGATCATAGGCAAATATAAAAGGAATATGTGTATGGCCAACAAATACTATACGCGCTGAAGTAAGTCGCAATTCCCTGGCTGCATGCATTGTAGAATATACATAATGAAATTCTTCGGGTTCCGTTGGCGAACCATGTACAAAAAGCATATCACCCATTTCATGAACAAGAGGAAGGCCCTTCAAGAAATCCAGTGACTCCTTAGATAAAATCCTAATATTATAAAAAAGAGCCTCACGAGCCAGGTCGTTAAAATAAAAGGCAATCTCTTGAGGATGTAAGATACCATGATCGTGATTCCCCAACACGGCAAAAGCTAAATTATCCTTTAACTTTTCGATTACCTCATTCGGACTTGTGTAATATCCAACGAAGTCACCAAGGCATATAATCTGCTCATATCCAATTCTTCTCGCTTTTTTCAGTACCGCGTTTTATGCAACCAGATTGGCATGAATATCCGAAATCAAAAGATACCTCATGATTTTAAACCCAACTTCGCTGCGATAGAGTCCAACACTGCATTGATAAGAAAAGGTGCCCTATTCGAGGAATACTTCTTACTAAGGTTCACTGCCTCGGATATAGTGACCTTGTAACCAACATCGTCTATTCCTAAAAGCTCGCAAACAGCTAACTCTAATACAGAGAGGTCAAGTAGATTTAGCCTTTCTATATCCCAACCCTCGAGGTGCTGTTCAATAAGCTGATCAGCAGTTTTTTTATGCATTTCAAAGGCTTGAAGGAGCCTATCACAAAAACATTTTGCCTCTTCATCAATGTCTCTGAAGTCGAATTCCTCTTCATCAATCAGTTCCCAAACCTCTTGCTGACATTGCCTCAACTTTATTGCTTCCCTTAAATTCTTACAATAGACAGTTAAAAGGGCAAGCTCCCTTGCAATTCTGCGGGCTTCAGCAATTCCCATTCTTTACAAATTCCCTTATTGCTTCAACTAATTTCTTATTTTGTTCTGGTAATCCGACAGAAATTCTGAGACAAGTGGGAAGGTTATAATTTTTTACGGGCCTCGTTATTATACCTCTTTCAAGAAGATATTTATAAGGTTTATCCGAATCCATTCCAAAATCAACAAGGACAAAATTCCCTCGCGATTTATAATACTTAAGGCCGAGGTCTGAAAGCTCTTGATATAAAAACTGTAACCCTTCCATGTTAATTTTAACAGATTTTTCAACATGTTCCTTATCATCAAGGGCATTTATCGCTGCCACTTGAGCAAATGAATTTACGTTAAACGGCAACCTAACTCTTCTCAGCACATCAATAATTTCCTTCTTCGCAAATCCATAACCTACCCGTAGACCCGCGAGCCCGTAAATCTTAGAAAAAGTCCTTAAAATTACAACATTTCGCCCCTCTTTCACATATCCTAAGGTTTCCTTAAAATCTTCACCTCTTGCATATTCGTAATATGCTTCATCCCAGACAACGATAACATCATCCCTAACTTTATTCATAAAATCCTCAACTTCCTCCTTAGGATTGAAGGTTCCGGTGGGGTTATTTGGATTTGCAATGAAAACCACTTTTGTGTCATCTGTAATGGCATTCAATATCCCTTGAAGATCAATCTTGCCACCTGCCATGGGAACTTCTTTGAAATTTGCACCAATGATGTCGCTAACTATTCTGTACATTATAAACGATTTTTCAGATGCAATGATTGTCTCCCCCGGATTGACAAAACCAAGGACAATCATTAGCATTATTTCCACTGATCCATTACCAAGTATAATCTCATCCATACTCACATTATTAAGCCTGGACAACTTATCTATAAGTACATAAGAGGAATCATCCGGATAAAGGTGGGCATCTTTAATAATATTTTCCACTGCTTTCACAGCCATAGGTGAAGGACCTAAGGGATTCTCGTTAGACGCAAGTTTTATTATCTCCCCTTTTATACCAAGTTCCCTGGCAAGTTCCTCAATAGGCTTACCGGGAACATAAGGTCTAACACCCCTCAACTTCCATCGGGCAAGGTGATGCATGTTCCCTCCACTGGCTTATTTAAAACAAACTCTATATCTTCTCCACGTTTTACAAGTATTTTGGTGTCGGGTTCTGCAAAGAGCAAGATAACTTTATCACCATTCCTGAGTGAAATGGGAAAATCTTCGGTGACCACATCATAACCTATCAATCCCTGAGACAGACTGTACTCTCTCGTATAAACACCAGAAAAGCCAAAATGAGACAAAATTCCAAGGAAAATTTTAAGTGCGACAATTTTTGCCGCAGTAATCTCAGTAAAATTACCAAGATCAAAGACACCCCTTGGGTTTACATATAACCTAAGACCACTAAGCTGAATTAGGAAATAACTACCACCGGGCTTAATCTCAGGCAGTGATAAGGAGCTTAAAGCTTTTTCTTCTTTAACTTTCTTAGCGAGTTCGGCAGAATGCTCATCCCTCTCATAAAACATAATATAAAATCCGTCTTTAAGTGGTAGCTTTGAATTTGAAACCTGAATTGCTACATCCGGTCTTACACTTAACGCAAATTTAACTTTTCCGTAGTCGTCAATTTCCTGAAAAAGGTACCTGCGGGTTTCAATGACTTCCCCACCAGCGTGTCTCACAAGCGCCCTTAGATAATCAACAATGCTTTTGCTTCTTGAAAGCTGAATTGGATCCTGTATATCCCTGTTATCGATATCGAGGAGTATCTTTTTCCCGTGAAGAACACCTCTAAATACTGGATCAAGAAAGACATCTACGCCTTTACCGGGTACTAATTCCAAGACTTTTGTATAAAAACCCTGTTTGGAAAATAAAACCTCTTCTTTTTCGACTTCAGAGTGCCTTTCTATTTCAAAAATACCAAACTCTTCGCTAAAATCCATTCCACCTTCGCATGAAACCTTCACCCCCCTTAAGGGCTCCTTTGTTTGGGAGTTCATTACGAAACCGAAGATGTTTGATTTTCGTCGTGGCAGATTCTCAGCTACCAGTTTACCACTAAAATTACCCACTGTAAAGGAAAGTTGCACTTCATCCATGACGCCTTTAAGGAGTATCGCAAAGCTTCCATCCTCATCAGACTCAAGTCTCTTGGCTCTTACCAAATTTTCAAAATCTATCTCAGGCGCTTCCCCTCTCTTCTTGGCACGGAAGCCAACCTTGGGTAAATCAAGACTCATCATCATCCCTTTAGGAACAGGGTTCATTCTGTCGTCAAAAAGCATTATCTTAACAAGCTGATGCCCAGTATAAGGAAGGATTCTGGCTACAAAATATTGCGGTTCTTTAAAAATTTGAATTTTTTCAACAACATGAGGCAAACTGCTCCCATCAGTCGCCTTTCCCAGAATCTCCAGCTGACATTCCCCACCCTTTAAAAACTCCGTATACACAATGACATATTTCTTTTTCACCGAATACCAGGGAATTTCAATATCGTTAGCTTTAACTTTAAGACTATGGTAATCTGGTTCTTTGTTGAATTTGAACCTAACTTCTCCTTCTCTTAATTCGTAACCTTCGTAATACGTTATACCCCTGCGAGTGTAATCATAAATAGCATCGTGAATGATATCAGCAACTTTTGAAAGCCTCTCATACCTTGAGAGCCTCTTTTCTTCCTCAATATTTGAGAGATACGAAACCTCTAACAAGACTCTCACAGGCACTTTACTCTTTAAAACAGTGTATCTCGAAGGAATGGGAGCAACACATGGGATATCAAATCTCTCCTTAAATTTTTGATAAAGGACCTCAGCAAGATCCCTCGATGGACCAGTTTCCTCAAACGGGTAATAAATTTCAGTTTGATTCAAATTACCACCCAATGGATCTGCATTAAAATGAACTGAAATAAAAATATCAGCCTCGTTTTCCTCTGCAAATTTTATCCTCGCATCCAACGATAGGTCTTCATCCCCATCTCTGGTAAGCAACACTTGAAATTTATCATTAAATTTTCTACTTAGAATCTTAGCGAGTTTTAAATTGAGATCTTTTTCGAGAGTTCCTGATGACCCCGTAGCACCCGTTGCACTACCCCCATGGCCAGGATCTATGACCAATACGATTTTGCTAGAGCGCATGTCCGAAATTTTATTCCTCAAGAGATGTATGTTCAACCTATTGAGATGATTATTCTTTTTGTTCTGCAGTAAAAATTTGACAATTTATAGTTCTTATTTCACAATTAATTCATGCCAAGGAGGGTGAAATGAATGTGGGTACCTGTGATGCAATCATAAGAGCTGTGATAGGGTGGTTTCTAATCCATATGAGTCCGATACTAAAAGCGTCAGTTTCAAAACCATTAAAAATAATTCTGATGGTGGTAGGAATAATCCTCATCATAACGGCTATTACGAGATATTGCGGCCTTTACTCCTTGTTAAGAATTTCCACCATGTAAGATTTCGCCCGAATTTCATTATAATAAAGTTATGCCAATACCCGAAAATCTACTGGATATTATTTGTTGTCCAACATGTAAGGGAGACCTGGAATACGATAAAAAGAAGGATATTTTAATCTGCAGGAACTGCAAGGTATACTTCGAAATTATAGAAGATATACCCGTCCTTATTCCATCGGAGGCAAAACCCCTTAATGAAACTCCTGATTCTCGCTAATCTCGTAATTAACCAGTTTAGCCTTACAGGCGTTCAGGATAACAGAGTTTTAGTAAGATTTGAAGGTCCAGAAGTTCCGTTTGTATCAGGATTTACAGAAAATGGTCAAAAAGTCATCTTCCTTGCTGGAACAGCACTAATTAATGAGGATGCTAATTCGCCCTTTATTCCATATTATGAGCTTAAGGTTGCCTTAAACTGCCTCGGTAGATACTTTGTAAAGGTTACGCCCAAAAAAACACTGAACTTTGAGAATGTAAATATTCCAACAATACCCAGATATTCTAATGACGGACTAAGCATTCATTTTTCAGTGTACTCGGAAGGAATAAAGAACTTCCCTCCTGTCTTATATTCTGGTGAGGTTGAAATAATAAACGGGGTACCCACTGCAAAAATACTCTTCACTCCCTACTCATACGATATAAACTCAAGGACACTTACATATACCCAGGAAGCACTTATTGAAGTTCATTGTAGAGAAAAGACGAATGTCCCCCAATTAGAAGCAGGCTGGTATGATGCTTTATACAAAGAAAATTTTTTCGGCTATAAAGGAAGGATAGCGCCTTCAAAGTCAATTTACCAGAATCCATTTCAAGGAGCCGTCCTGTGGTTCCAGATTAAGATAACTGAAGAGGGATATTATTCTGTTTCTTATGGGGATCTTAAAAAAGCCGGGCTTCCTTACCCGGTGGAAATAACAAGGATTGCAGTGTTCTCGAGAAGGTCTGATACCCTACCATCCTCCTTAAATGATACTATAAGCCAACTAATAAAAATCCCTATAGAAATTCTGGACAAGAACAATAATGGCGTACTTGACGAGAACGATGAGATCCGATTCTATTCCAAGTCGACGAAAGGCATAAGGCACTCCTTACAAGGCAGTGAATCAGCCGAATCTCTTATTGTAGAACGTTTCTACTACTTCGATAATCCATATACAGACACTTTCTCGTTATGGCTTGCAATCGGTCCTGAACCCCAACACCTAAGGGAAAAGAACCTCAATCTGCCAAATCTAATTTCAAGCCTAACAACTTATTACCATCATGAAAAGAATGTCATTAATGTTGCGTGGAAAGGTCTTTTGTGGGTTGGGGAAGAAATCATACGGCAAGCAGGTAACCCAAGCGCATCCCTATCTCTGAACTTTTCCCTAAGTTCCCCGGAGAGCCCTCATGGCTTTATTAAAGTTAGATACTCTGGTGGAGAAAACCAACTCAGAACTTTAAAAATATCATTAAACGGAATTGATTCGCTTATTGATGGGTCTTTTTATGGCTATGCATTAAGAACAAGACTCTTCAGGTTGACAAGTTTAAAATCCTCAAATACCCTTACAATCTCAATAACAAGTAGCAATCCAAATACTCCTGATAGAGTTTACCTTGATTATTTTACCGTATTTTACCGCAAAAACACCACACTCCTTGCTGATGAGACAGCCTTCTATACTTTGTCTGACACCCTACTGGCTCGAATTCCTATATCAAGTAATATTATAGGTGTCTTCGACATAAGCAACCCACATAGTCCGGTAAAACTCAAAATTAAAAGTGAAAATAACTTTAGCTACATCTCCGACAGCCTGTACCCAGGAAAAATCTACTTCTTCGCATCAACGATCAAAAAACCGCTAAAAATTGAAATGACACCAGGGGTAGGAAGTACCTATGAACTTACCTCAAACCCTGACTACATTGCAATAACTCCGTATAATTTCGTTTCCTCCTTATACAAGTACAAGACTTATAGGGAACGAAAGATGCTAAA
>JBDRYG010000052.1:0-12399 GCA_039803305.1 Caldifarciminota bacterium | reverse complement strand
CAGCCATATCTCTCGAGATCACGGGAACTCTTATCTTTGAGTATATTGAAGCCTTTTCATTATCAAGAACCATAATTTTGGGCTCTGAAATAGTATTTGCCTTACTCTGACCTTCCAAAGCATCAATAGCCGCCTCAATTTTTGCTGCATTTGAGCCAAGATAATTTACCGTAAGGTACCCAGGGTTTTCTGGTGCTAAGCCCGTTGGAACCTCATAAGGGGTTGCATAAGGAGCCATAGAAAAACTTGGATTACCGAACCTTATGGCCTTAAGCTCTGAGCCAAGCTTACGCGACTCATTGTAATCTACTTCCACTATCCTGCCCTTTATCAAAACCTGGGGATAGGGTTTATCCACCTGGCTCAAAAGATCCTCGACTTTATAAAGGTTCACTCTTAAATCAGTTACAATAAGTGCATTCGATGACTCGTCAACCTTGATGTCACCTCTGGGAGAAAGCTGTGATTTCAAAACTTCTGCAACTTTCCGCGCATCAGCATACCTGACCTTAAGAACCTTCATGTCCAAATCTGCAGCGGTCCTTAAGTTAGCAAATTCCGCCTGTGTCATTATTGTAATCACACCTTCACTCTCAATCATAGCAAGGCCATAAGCATCAAGTAGGGATTTAAGGGCAAGCCTCCAAGGGACATCTTTGATGTTAAAGGTAACCTTTTGAGTTACTGATGGTGTAGTAATTATATTTACTCTTCCGACTTCAGCAAAAGCTCTTAAGACCGTTTTGATATCAGCCTGTTCAACACTCATGGTAATACGAGCTTCCTGAGCAGCCACTACGCTTATAGCCAGGAAGATAATAAGCATTCTTCTAAAAAATTTCATTACTAAACCTCCTTTTTTATTTTTTCTCTTCCTCTAATTTTAGCTCAATCCTTCTTGTAAATCCAAAGTCAACTGTTGCAAAAACCACCCGGTCGGATTCTATCCTAACAACCCGACCGTTTCTAACCCTATCCCCCTCCTTCAATACATAACCTACCCCTCTTCTATCTTGTAGAAGAGCCACATTCCCTTCCTCACTCCTTATTATGCCAAGAAGTTTTGCCTCACTAACATTAAGCAATTCTTCTTCCTCTTCCATTACCTCTGGCTTAAATGGATCCTTTTTACCACGGGAAGAGTAAAAATATTTTTCCCCGAATTGTAATTTAGCCTGAGGTTCCTGAGCTTTTTGTTGTTCCTGTTTTTTCGCCACGGTTTCGATTGATTCTTCAACCTTTTCAGTTGAGTAAGGTACATCAGTTATCGGACCAATTTTAATTATTATCTTGTTTCCCTGTTCAGATATTGAGTAACTTCTAAACCCGTCCACATCTAACACTATCCTTGAAATCAATTGAGGCTCTCTCTGGTACTGTGCGCCCCTTATCCTCTCCACACCACCTTTGCCTACCATAAATACTTTACCACCAAGAGAGTATCCAACATCCATTAAATCTACAACAACCCTGGGTGGATTCGAAAGGGTAAAATGCCTATATTGTGGGGCTCTATCTGTAAATTCCAGTACGATATTTATACCTTCTGGAGACTCAGATACCGAATAAGATGTAATCATATTCTGTGCGCACAAAAAACCAAAGGCGAGAAAAGTAAGAGCAGAAGACACTATAGTAAACCTTTTCATTTTTTACCTCCCGATGATGCTACCTGCGTAGGGCTATAAACATAACACAGCACTGTTAACTCTGCGTCCACGGTCTGTGAACCCTCGATATCCTGTGCAGACAGTTTCTGTAATTCCAAATTCTCGATACCCATTATTCTTTCAGAATTAGCAACAAAACTAACAAAAGTTCCTAACTCATGATAGCCGCCCCGAACCTTCATGGTAACCGGATATTCCCTGTATAACTCTTTCTGCCTCGGTGGTTGAGGTCTGAATCCGTAAATTTGAACTCCTGAAGTAATTGCCATGCTGGTTAATTGAGATAACCACTCTTCCATCCTCTCTTCCTGGGGTAAGTATCTTTGCGTTTCCTCCCATAACGCAAGTAAAGAATCTTTTTCCCTTATGATCCTGTCGTAATCTTTCACGTATTCTCTCAGATTCTGAACCCGTGCATACTGTTCCTTGTATTGGGATTCAATACTTTTAAGCTCACGAGACTTTGACGAATATAGAGAATTCCACAAAAACATAAAAGTTATAATGTACACAATTAATCCCACAAGCCAAATTACAGCAGGCGATTTTAACTTCTCCATTTTGCACCCCTACTGGGTTTGCCTGTTCAAAAAGATAGTGGGTAGTTCCACATCCCTTCCAGGAGTGAATTGGTACCCTGAAAGTTCACCATAGGCAGGACCAATGATGCTGTCAAAATAGAAAGCTTGAATCTTAATACCAAAATTCATATTAGGGACCACTGAGGCACTCGGCTCCGAGACTGCATTAATCACAAACGTATATGAACCTGTAGAGTCTGTAACTGTATCCAAGACGGGGCCTGTATAAGGATTCGGTGCACCATCATCCCCCATTAAGAAAACTTTCGCACCAACGGCCTTTTTATAAACATAGGTGGTCTCATTTTGTACTGTATCCACTAAAGCGACGACGTATCCTACTTTTCCAGTAATTGTTGCATCCTTCTCAAACTTATTACATGATGTAAGAGCAAGTCCCGAAACTATTGCAATTAGAAGATAAAAATACCTCCTCATATTAAACCTCCTTTATTTCAATTTAACACTAATCTCAAATTTTGCATATCTTTCCTGCTGACCTCCAGCCACTTCAATAGACTGGAGATAGATTGAGTCCACAACCTCAGATCTTTTGAGGTTTGCCATAAACTGTGAAATTCTCATATTAGAAAGAGCTCCACCGCTTATAGCTAAGTAATCGCCAGACTTTTTAACGGACTCTAACCAACACCCTGCAGGTAATACCTTATTTATCTCATCGAGTAGCCTCACGTATACAGTCCTTCCCACTTGTAACTGCTGAATCAAATCTAATTTCCTTCTTGCATCTTCTATCTCTTGCTTGAATCCTCTAATCTCGTCGGCTTTTCTTTGAAGTTCAACTTCTTCTGCCTGTAAAGCTGCAATTTGTTTCTTAAGACCTGATATTCTCCGAGACGTTCCAATGGTAACAACAAAAATCCCACTTACAAGAACTATCCAAATCAACAATGCTCCCAAAACGTGGGGAAGAATGGAGACTTCGGCCTCAAATCCTCCCACCTCGGTTCCGACTTCCAATGGAAGGAGGTTTATTCTATAACCTTTTTTGTAGTACTGTAGCGCATTACCTAACACTATGGTAAGCAGATTTAAATACTCTTTTAGCCCCTTTATTGGCTCCTCCACAGAGAAAATTTGAGATATATCTATAAATTTAACATCAATACCGTATTTATTCTTTACAAAGGAAGTAACACCGTAAAGTTTACTTCCACCCCCAGAGAGATAAAGACTAAAAGTTGAATTCGATTCGGTCAACGTCATGATGTATTTTTCAGGTGACAAGAATCTATCGTGTAGCGAATCCATGGTTTCCTCAAAAGAAGCTTTATCTATTCCAGAGGTTGGACCATTAATGACGACATCCTCCGCTTCTTCCACCCTTAAGTCAAAAAACCTCGATAGATTATCCACATATGATTTTAGTCCTGTAAGCACTTCAATCATCTGCTCGACCTTGCCATCTTTCAAATGAATCAGAAAACCAACCTCATAACCCACATGGAAAAAGACATTATCACCCGGAAGATTTGTAAGGCCTAAAGCCTCTAAAACTCTCCACAAACTGACCAAGTCAGTTGTAACCATAACAGGTTCAAGTCCCGCTGCCCTGACTATATCCATCACGTCGTAAACCACACTCAGTTTAGCTGTTCCCACAAGAACATAAGCATTGTCAGATACTTCGCTTTTTCTTAGAATTTCAAAATCCCTTATGATCTCGGTGAGATCTACATGTAATTCTCCTTTTATATTAAAATCAATGTCTTGAGCAATACTTTCTTTCTTTTTAAGACCACTAACAGTAAAAACTTTAGTTTTTACCTCACCACCGGCGATGTTTACAACCGCATCTCTTACGTCGGTCCCAAGCTTTGAATATGCATCTCTAATTTTTTCAACCAACAATTGTCTGTCAATTATTTCTTTCCCGAGAATCACATCTGGCGGAACCTTTTCCACAGCCATCGCCTTTAATAACAGCTCGGTCTTTCTCCTTTCGAATAGGGCTGCCTTAATGTAATTGGACCCTATGTCTAGAGCCACTATACTGCTTTTTACTTTAGTTTTACCTCCTCCAAATAAATTTCCAAACAAAGCCATTTTTAACCCCCCTTCTAACTTTCACTAAATGCGTAAACTACTTTCTCCAGCAGCTGTTCATCTATTCTCTCTCCAAGTCTCTTATAGGTCAGTAGCTCATGTATTATTGTTTCAATCTTTTTTAACGTTAAACCCGGCCTTTTAATTAAAGACTCTAAAACCCCTGATGGGAGAGAATCTTCTTGCAAAAATCTCCTCACTATTTCCCTTTTTAGTTCTAAAGAGGGCGCATCAATTCCAATAGATGAAAATTCACTTAGTAAGGATCTCAATTTTAAACTCAAAGTGGGCATTTCCTTTACAGGTAAAGCTGAGGATACTACCATTTGCTTTTCTCTGAGCTTCAATTCGGATAAAACATTAAAAAGACTTTCCTGAGCAAAATCTTTCCCAACCAGCAAATTAAGGTCATCAAAAAGTAAAAGGTCGGTGTCGATTAGGATATTTAGGTAACGATCTATCTCTCTGTCGGACTTGCAATTTTTCAGGCTACTGACGAATTTTAAGGCATCTATATAGATGAATCTTCTAAAGGTTTCATTGTCAAGAATGTAATTCGCAATGGCCTGCAGAAGGTGAGTTTTCCCGGTACCCTCAGGTCCAAAAATGAAAAGCCTCTTTTCACCAACACCGCGAGTTTTGGCAATATCAGAACATAATAGAAATGCGTGCCTATTTGTTTCTCCAACAACGAAGTTTTCAAAAGACTTGTCTTTTGCGATTAAAACCCCAATTTCTCTCTTAACTTTCTCGCCTCTGAAAGGCTCCGTCATATCCTCAGCCGGGGCTGTTTCTCCGTAAAACTTATTTATCGCATCTTTAATCTCGGAGATTTTAGACACGAAAGGTATGATTTTCAGATCGGTTACATTCTTGAGTTCGTCTAACATCTCTTTATTAATGGGGTTTGCCATCGTAACCGCTAAAGATTTACCTTTCTTTCTTACCGGTATCAGTAGATATTTTCTTGCTATCCTTGCAGGTATATGTTCCACTGCCTCAGGATCAATGTCAACATCCTTAAGACTTATGTAATGTAGCATGGGAAATTTATCAAGAATGAACTTAACGAATTGATCTTCATTTAAATATCCCTTTTCAACGAGAATTTCTTCCAGCGTACCTCCTCTCTCCCACTGTTCAGCGAGGGCGTTCTTAAGAGCCTCTTTGGTAATAACCCCGCTTTTCTCTAATAAATCTGCAAAGGTTACTTTACCTTGTTGCCTTTCTTCCGGTTTAAGTTCCTTTTTCATCATATTACTCTACTCCTCAGTGTTTTGATCTTTTCCTGAACATCTCTGTACCTTGAATCAAATATGTAAACCTTCATAAAAAGTTCCTTGGCTTCACCGTATCTTTTCATGGCTTCAAGGGTGAGTGCCAAGTAGTAACACGCATCTATATATTCTTTATCAGTAAAATTAGATTCTTCAATTGCTCTACGTAAGACAGCTTCCGCAAATTCCAGCTCTCCCTTGTCAAAGAAAACCCTCCCCAAGTAAATCAAAGACTGAAGCCTATAACGCGGTTCACTTAGCAGTTTCTGAAATTCCTCGATTGCGGGCTGAAATAGTCCCATCTCGTAATATTCTTTCGCAGCCTCAAAAGGAGAATCAGAACTATACGGCCATGTTTCAAAGGATAAAAAGTCTTCTTTAAAATCCCTTATAACTTTAAGAAGATCTCTTAGACTATCAGGTAGTTTCGTAGTGCGGGTTCTCGTCTCTTCAGAAATCTTTGTAGATATTACCTCTTTGGTTCTGCTTAATGTTTCCTCCTTTTCAGCCACTAATCTACCTGCCTTTGAGAAATCCACCGGATGTTGTGTACCTTCTGCCCCGGGACCATTCTTTATCAACTCCTGTACTACCACCTTATCCTCTCTAAACTCCTGTTTAATAAAGTCCTTTAACAATTCTCTCGTTTCACCCTTACCAGTCATCTCAAAATCTTTAAGAGCCTCTCTAAACTCCTCTGACTTCTTTCCAGTATCCGTTTTCAATTGGAGTTCCGCTCCCTCTTTTCCCCCTTCCCCTATGTCAAACTTTTCTTGACTTCCTTCGTAAGAGTCAATTTTTATTCCAGTAACCTTGCGCGATGTTACAGACTCCCATACTTTTTGTTGCTCCTCAATTTCCTCTGGAAGCTCCTCATCTACGATAGTCTTTAAAGATTCAGTAACTTTTGTCCCAGGTCCTTCTTCGGGTACTCTGGGTGCTTCTAAGTCGGCAAGGTTTTCATTATCAATTAATTGCGTTTTCTCTGAAAAGTCAAATTCAACTCGCGTCTTTTCCGAGGTCTCAACTTCTATCTTGTCCTTACTTACATCCTTAAATAGCGGTTCTTCTTCGAGCACAGTTTTCTCAGGTTGTTTGGTTTTCTCATGAACTAAAAAATCTGAGAAGCCAGACGCAGTTATAAACCCCTTTTCCTCTGACAATTCATCTTTTTCCAGAAACTCCACCTTCTCAACTGATTCTTGTTCTTCTTTTCTCCTTGTTGTCCTCATTCCCGTCCTATGTTCACTAATATCAGTTGACTCGAAGAATCCACCGTATCCCCCAAAATCCCCTTTTTCAAAGAGTTCTCTAGCATCTTCAAATTCTATTCCAACCTCGAGAGTAGTCAGTGATATTTGCTCTGCAAGTTCCTGCAATTTGGTGAAAAGCCTCTCAAATTTAGTAGCTTGTTCTGTATTCTCCTGAATAGCATTAGCCATAGTGTTTACTAACCTAAACAATCTCCCCACATAAATTGGATCAGGAGCGGGAAGTTTCAATAGTTCTAAAGCCCAATCTAAAGCCTTATCTATATTTCCATTTTCCAACTCCATTTCCACAAGGTCTAAGTAGATGTCGTATCTATCTTTATCTATTCTTAGGATTTTCTTTGCGACAGAAATAGCTATTTCCCTAAAATCTTGCTCCTTATAAATTTTGTAGGCCTGCTCAAGATACTGAAGGGCAAGCTCGTTATTTTGAAATCGGATATACAAATCACCAATTGAATTATAGACTTCAGGATCACTAACTTGTTTGCTCAATTCAATTAATTTATTCAAAGCTTCCTGATATTTTCCCTGCCCAATCAATTTTTGGGCATCCAATTTTATTTTCCTAAAATCACCGGCCCCAGACTTAAACATATTAACACCTCAATTTAAATACATAAAGCTATAATATTATAACCAAAATTCATTTTAGTGTCAAGAGCTTTTCATAAATTAGGCCGGCAAATTCGTTCAAACCATCGTCACGGGGTAGCAAACTATCTATGTCATCCAATAAATATTTAATACCGCTTATGAAGAATTTTTCAAAAAAAGACTTACCCTTAACTTTAGAAAGGTATCCATATGCACCCAGTGCCTGAAGATGCCTCTGAACTCTCGTATATTTAAGCTCCTCTTTTAAGTCCTCTTCACGGATCCGTTCAGAAGCAAGATTATTATACATGAAAACATAATACTGCAAAAGCTTCTGCCTCAAATCTTCGCTAAGCTTACGATACGGATCATAAAGAAAGGAAGCAAGGTCGTAAGTTTTTGGACCCCACCTCATACCAGCAAAATCAATGACCCTTAGACGGCCCTGCTGATCCACCATAAGATTTTGACTTTGAAAATCCCTGTGGACAATAACCCAAGGAAAATTGGCAGCTCTCTCCGCAATAGATGCAAGTATTATCTTCACAGAATCTTCGACCTTTAATTCTAAAACCCTTTCAACAAAATTTCTAAAAAAGTGTTCTTGTTCCCATAAAAAATATTCCCTGTCGAATTTCCATTTATCAAAGTATTTGGACTCTGTCTGTTCCTTGCCCAAGGCGTGAAGTCGGGCAAGAAACTCTATCCCTTTTTTATAGAAGTCTTCCTCATACATCATATTCGCTGGATATTTCAAAAAGGTATATAGTGTTATATCTCCTAAATCCTCCATCTCTATTTCTAAATTTTCAACATCAACTTTATAGATTTCCGCAACGTCAATTCCGCATTTCAAGAGTAATCTATGTCCCATAAGATATTTTTCAAAACCTTCTTTATCGTTACCAAAAGAACATCTAACAAAAGTGGACGACTTTGACGCAAAAACTCTTAGAAATTTTCGATCTGACCCACCAAAACCAATCTCGTAGCTCTGCCCCTGTTCTCCGAAAGCCCTAATTTCCCCAAAAGACAATACACCAGCAGAAGAGATGATAAGATTTTCGTATCTGGCTCTTTTTATTTTTGGATTTCCTACTATAATCACGTTTCTGAAGAAACATCCTTTTTCAATATCTGGCTCTCCATCAATAACAAGATACCCATCAAACTTTATTTCTGGATAAAATCTCTCACCGTAACGCAAATATAAGTTTTCACCCAACCTTTTTAACAAACTAAAAATTAAACCTGCGTAATCCTCAGGTTTTCCAATGTCAGCCCAATAACTCTGGCCTGTATCAAATACACCAACCCTTCCACCTTTTTCAATACAATAAAGCCATATCTCCTTGGCGTCGAAAGGACAAAAACTTAAGTCTCTTAAAAAACTAACCTTATATACAGCTACCCCTGCAAACCCTGAATTACCTTCGTCAGACAGATTGGTAAGTAAACTACCATTTACGACTAAATTTTTCTTGGGAACACGATTATTTATAGCTAATGTTATCTCATAACCGGAATTTTCATGAAATTTCAAAAATGCATCAAGGTCAAAATCGGTGTAAATGTCACCATTATGAACAAGGATGTTTTCCGAAGAGCTCATTTGGGCTACATTCCATAATCCTCCACCTGTTCCCATGATTTTAGGTTCAAAGACAAACCTTACATCCCCGTAATTTTCAGAAACGTACTCCTTGATTTTATCAGCCAGGTAATGCAAATTGACGAAAATACATTCAGGCGAATATGCTTTTACTTTGTCTATAATTCTAAAAAGCAAAGGTTTGCCAAGTACAGGAATTAGAACCTTTGGAATACTGTAAGTTATGGGCCTCAAGCGTTCACCAAAGCCAGCTGAAAGAATGAGAGCATCAAAATTAGTCATAAATTAAATAGTTCTTTCTGATATTTTCGTTAAACCCCTTTTCCTCTCCTTGCCACTTAACCTCAAGTTCATCCATAGATTTCCCACTCTCTAGGTCGTGTCTTAGCTCATCAGTTCCCGCAAGAATATCTATGGGTTTCTTTTCATATTCGTATTCATAAGGTCCTTCTGACCATCTGAAATCCCCTGGGTACAAATCCATGAGAGCCTTTAGAATTGCAACCCCGACTTTGAAGGGCTTAACCTTGTATTTATTAATAATGTGAATATGCACACCGCCGTATCTTTGTCCACAATACTTATCAAAGGTGGGTATGAAAAAGAAGGGCCTGAAATAAACCCCTTCAAGACCCATTGAATTAAGCTCCCTTGCTAATCTGCACGGTTCGATAAAGGGTGCCCCGAAAACTTCAAATGGCCTTGTAGTTCCTCTACCCTCACTAACATTGGTACCTTCCAGAAGACACATACCCGGGTAAAGTAGAGCCGCTTTTAAGGAAGGCATGTTAGGTGAAGGATTTACCCATTCGAGACCTGTGTCATCCCAAAAAAGGCTTCTTCTCCACCCATCCATTTTTATTACAAACAAATCTAGACCCTTTAAGTAAAAATCTCTGAAATAAAGGGCAAGTTCACCGATAGTCATCCCATGCCTGACTGGAAGGGGCCTAAGGCCAACAAAAGATGAGAACCTTTCCTTCAAAACAAACCCCTCAATAAAATCTCCTGATATGGGGTTAGGTCTATCAAGGACTACTACGAACTTATTGTTTTCCAAACATGCCTCCATAACAAGGTATAAAGTCCATATGTAGGTATAATAACGGGATCCAACATCCTGAAGATCAACAACAACCCCATCGATATCCCGAAGCATCTCTGGTGTAGGTTTTCTCACTTTCCCATAAAGACTGTAAACAGTAAGCCCCGTAAATGGGTCTTTGTAACCTTCCCATTCTACCATATTAGCCTGAGTTTCTCCAAATAGACCATGCTGGGGTCCGAAAATTGAACAAAGCTTTGCACGCTTAAAATCCCAAAATACTTCCCATGAATATCTCAAGTCTCTATTGACAGATGCGGAATGGACAAGTATTCCTACTCTTGCCTTTTCAAACTTCTTAGGCCATCCTTCGTTAATCAAATCGATACCAAGGTAAATCATTTACTTAACCCCGCAAAAGACAAATTTTCCCTAGTGGACACAAATTACATTTTGGCTTTCTTTTTAAACAGTAAGTCTTCCCCAATGCAACTAAAAGGGCGTGAAATTCGTTGAAAATTTTCAGATTATCCCCAAATGTTTCATGGAAAATCCTCTGAACCTCGTCGTAGGGCAGTTTTTCACCATTTATGAAACCCAATCTCGCCAGAATCCTCTTTGTATACGAATCAACAACGAAAACCGGCTTTTCAAGAGCATAAAGAATAATGGAATCAGCCGTCTCTTTACCAACCCCCGGGATTTTAAGAAGCTCGTGTCTTAACTCTAATGGATCCTTTTCTTTAAGACCCTCAACCCCTCCATGCTCTTTTAAAAAATTCAGAACTAATTTTAACCTGCGAGCTTTTAAGTTAAAAAACCCGCTTGATTTAATTAATTCTGCAAGATCCTCTTCTTTCAAATTAATAAGTTTATCTAAATCCATTAGATTTTTCTCTTTTAGATTGGCTATAGCCTTCTCCACATTTTTCCACGAAGTATTTTGAGTCAAAACAGCACCAACAATAACTTCTAGCGGCGTTTCAGCTGGCCACCAATTCTGTGGACCGAAATGAGCAAGTAGAATCTCAAAAACTTCTTTTAAGCTTCCCCTTTCCATTTCGAAATATTTAAGAGCCATATAACGAAGAAAAGAAGAAAATCCGAAGTGACTAAGGCTATTCTTGTGAGAACAGAATAAGCTGATGCCACGGTCTCCGGGTAGATTCCTTTAAGCAAACTCATTAGGACACCTTCCCTAACTCCAAGGCCGGCAGGTGCTATTAGAAATAGATACCCCAAAATCCACGAAATCGGATATGTAGTAACAGCATCCAAAAGTCCCACATTTATTTTAGATCCCTGAATCATTATCCAGAAAGAAAATCCAGTAAAAACCCAAAGCACAAAATAGGCAAAAAAAAGCATAACACTATTTTTAATGGATAACTTCATCGAACTTACGCAAAACTCCTGCTTTCTAAGCTTAGCAAAGATTCTAAGGACAAAGCTTACGACTTTGGGATGTTGTACTAACAAAAGAATAAGAAAAAGAAAAGCTGCATAAATAAACCATAAAATTGGCATGTTTTTCACAACCATGAATCTTAGGAAGAAAACCATAACAGCGGCCGAGAAAGATATAGCAACTTCAAGAAAGACTGTAAAAAGAGTTATTTCTGGCTTAACTTTCTTTGTTAACGCCGTTCTTCCTATAAACTGCCATACCTTTCCAGGCATATACTTGCCAATGTTGGAGTAAATCCAGGA
Source organism: Caldifarciminota bacterium (assembly GCA_039803305.1). GTDB lineage: Bacteria > Hydrothermota > Hydrothermia > UBA1063 > UBA1063 > UBA1063. Next base: position 569 of record JBDRYG010000052.1, on the reverse strand, counting down.
AATTACCGCAGTCCTTGATTTTATTCCATAACCAAGGCTTCCTAAGATAAACTTCCACAGGAATGGATAACATATAATTACAAGGCTTAGTATAATTATGCCAGCGACAAGGGACAAAGGTTTTAAAGTCATAAAAGTGTCTTTAAAGGCACTGGCACTCTTCCATAGCGGTGACACAACATAGAATAGAAGAAGAAAAACAAAGACAACCTGTAAAGTCCTCAAAAATAATTTGAAGATCTTCTTCATTCGTTTTTCAACACGAAACCCAATGCAAAGAAGGAAATCAAGAAACCGAGTAAAGAAAAGAAAAATCCGAGTTTATGATATAAAGAATCAAAAACCATAACAATGTTATGTTTACCAGCTGGGCAATAACACGCTCTGAAAGCATAATTTGCCATGTAAACTTCCGTCTGATTCCCATCAATATAACATTTCCAGGCAGGATGATAATTTTCTGAAAAAACAAGAAATCCCGGTTTAGGTAAAACCGCGTTAAGGACAATTTTGTGAGCCCTGTATTCTTTTATCTCAATTTTTATTGAATCCTTAATAGAATCCGAGCT
>JBDRYG010000051.1:0-12659 GCA_039803305.1 Caldifarciminota bacterium | reverse complement strand
ATGAGCGCATTTTTGGGAAGTGCCTTAACGAAAATGGTAGTTCGAGCGGGATAAGGTTCTTTAAAATATTTTCCATATACTTCGTTAACAGTGGAAAAATCCTCGGGGTTAACAAGGTATATAGTGGTTTTCACCACGTTATCAATAGATAGATTTACACTACCTAAGATAGCTTTGATATTTTCCAAAGCCCTTATAGTTTGTTTCTCAAGTCCGTCCTCAAGCTCTCCGGTTTCAGGGTTAATACCCAACTGGCCAGATAGAAATATAATATCCTTCCCACTAACTTGCCTTAGCAAACTATAAGGACCAATCGCTTTTGGAAGCATCAAAAACCTCCTTTTTGTTGTAAAATTATACCATATAAACTCTGATGTTAATAGTAATACGCGGAGAGCCGGGTTCTGGTAAGACAACAATATGCAAAAATCTCATAAATAAAATCGATGATTTAAAACTTAGACCATGCGGTTTTATTACTACTGAAATACGAGACTCGAAAGGTGAAAGAATTGGCTTTGAAGTTCAAACCTTAGATGGGAAAAAAGCTATATTCTCAAGTGTCTTCATTCAATCAAACTATAAGGTTGGGAAATACAGGGTTGATATAGGCAGTTTCGAAAAATTAGCTATACCAGCTTTAGAAAAATTTGAATCATGCAATTGTAGCCTTCTAATAGTTGATGAAGTGGGTAAAATGGAATTACTATCAAAGAATTTCTTAACAAAAATAAAAGAAGTCTTGACTATACATAGCAAAGGCTCTCTTATCCTGACGCTCCCTGTATCAAACTTCCACCCCTTAATAGAAGAGATAAGTTCCAAAGCGGATTGGAGCTTTTTTACTACCAGGAAAAACAGAAGATCAGAAGAAGTTGCCCTTAAAATATTCAATTTGTTGAAGGAATATAATCAGTCAACATAAAGATATCTTTTGACTTTATTGGTAGGAGTTTTCTCGAAAGGTTCAGGGAATTCATAAATTTCCGAAAGCCTTGAATATAGAGGAAGCATACTGTTTACTTCGTCCCTAATCTTATGTAAAATTTCCTTCATCATTATTTCCCTCTCGCTATCGGACTTACCTTCGAGTATATCTGCTATAGCATCATAATTAAGGTAGACCTTTGCTACAATTTTACCACTTTTCTCATACACCACAGATTCCTGGACCCATGGATGCATGTTAAGCTTCTCTTCTATATTTTCAGGGTAAATATTCTCACCTGCTGCAGTAAGAATCATGTTCTTAGATCTTCCACTTATGTAAATATATCCATCGGAATCCACAAAACCAAGGTCACCCGTTTTAAGCCATCCATCTTCCGTAACTACCTCTCTTGTCAGGTGTTCGTTCTTATAATAGCCTTTCATTACATTTGGCCCTTTAATCCAAATTTCACCTATACCGGTTGAGGGATCAGCATTTACAATTCTCACTTCAATTTCAGGGGCCACTTTTCCACTTGCACCCAATTTGGTCTCAGATGGTAAAGAACCACTAACAAGAGGGGAAGCCTCCGTTAGACCATAACCTACTGCATAAGGGAAATTTATTTTCTTCAAGAAAATTTCGACCTCCCTCGACAACGGGGCGCCACCAAGGGTCATACACCTAAGTTCACCTCCGAAGAAATCCAAAATAGCCTTTCTTATCTTAGAGTAAAGAAGATTACCCACAACTGGTAGTTTAGATGCGAATGCTAATGCTTTTTTTTCGGTAAGCGCCTTTTTAACCTTTGATTTGTATATCTTTTCAATCAATAAAGGAACTGCCGGAATTATCGTTGGTTTCACTCGTTTACATGCTTCTTCAACTAAAATAGGTGTAGGTTTCCTGCCAAGGTAATAAATCGAAGCACCAACCGAAAGTGAATACAGAAGACCAAGGGTGAACTCATATGAGTGAGCTAATGGCAGTACAGAAAGCACCCTATCTTTTTGATTCAAGTCAAAGAGCCTCGCTACTTGAGTGACATTGGAAACAATATTTTTGTGTGTAAGCATAACACCTTTAGAATTTCCAGTGGTGCCCGAAGTATATATCATTGCTGCCAAGTCATCAGATGATATCTCATCGCTTATAATCCCTATTTTTTCCGCAACAGATAAAACTGCGTCACGGGCTTTGTAAATAAGGGAAGAAAATTTACTAACCTCGATAGAAGATTCATCAGGCACAAAATCATCAAGGGATATGAACAGCCTTATTTTACCCAAATCAAACTCTTTGAGTTTAAGGAAAAAGTTTTTGGTTGTAAAAATAACCTCAGATTCAGAGTGTCTTATTATATTACTGATATCATGTGGATGAAAATCCGTTAAAATCGGGACCGCAACTCCTCCAAGGAAAACGGTTGAAAGATAAGAAATAACCCAGTTTGGAGAATTTTCACCAAGAATAGCGACTTTGGTACCCTTTCTTACACCATATTCACGCAGCATTTGGGAGAGTGAAACTATTCTCCTATAGAGTTCTCCATAAGTAATTGGTTCATCGTAATAGTATCCTATGGCAGGAAGTGCCATGTGATAGCGGGTCGTCAATTTTACTAGCTCAGGAATTGTATATTTTTTAACTTCTTTCCATGTATCCATAATGAGAGATTATACTGGGGAACTTAATGAAAATTCAACCACAAAGTGCCTCTCTAATACAATAAGAATCAAACTAATCCTAAACATCCTTGACAAAACATGTATTAAGAAATAAACTTGAATGGTAAAAGGTGGGGAAAAGTGGAAAAAGAGGGAAATAATAGAATCCATAAAATTGATGAGAAGGGACGAGTCTCTGTCCCTGTAAGTCTTCGAAAAGACTTAAAATTTGGCGAGAAACTCATACTGACAAAAGGTATAGAGAAGTGTATTTATGTTTTTTCGCATTCTGAATGGATCAACTTTCTTGAGAGAATAAGGGAATTTCCATTATGGGATGAATCCAAGCGGAAAGCTATAAGGTTCTTTTCTGGTGAATCAGAGGAAGTAGAAATTGATGCACAGGGAAGAATTCTCGTCCCAAAACATCTAAAACAATACGCAGGCATTCAAAATCTCTGCTTCTTCGTAAAAATGCCAAGATGGTTTGAAATCTGGAATCCAGAAATCTATAGAGAATATAGCATTCCAGAAAACATTGACTTCAAAGAAATTCCGCTATGAATTTTCACAAACCATGCCTTCTTATGGAAATACTGAATATCGTTGAAAGTAACAACTGTAAATTTATAGTAGACTGTACTGCAGGAGAAGGAGGGCATACAACCGCACTGGCAGATAAAGTGGGGAAAAGTGGTAAAATTATCGCTATTGAATATGACCCTGAATACTTCAGCTTATTAATTGAAAATGTTGAGAAACTGGAAAATGTTGAGGCGGTAAATGCAAGTTACGTTAATTTACCCGAGATATTGAAGAATCTAAATTTTCCTCCTCCCGATGCCATCATTTTTGACCTTGGGATTTCTTCCTTCCAACTCGATAAATCTGGCAGAGGCTTTTCTTTCAAAAAGGACGAACCTTTAGATATGCGCTTTAACCCAAAAATAGGAAAACCTTTATTCCAAATAATCCAAACTCTATCCGAAAAAGAGGTTGAAAACATACTTACCTTTTTTGGAGAGACCCGTTTTGCAAGAAAATTAGCAAAAGCAATTTATGAAAGCAGAAAAAATATCAAAACTACAGCAGATTTAAACAAAATTATCGAGAAAAATATCCCACAAAAGTATGTCGAAAATGAATTTCCCAAAATATATCAGGCTTTTAGGATTTTCATCAACAAAGAACTACAAAACATTCTCGATGGCATAAAAAACGCACTGTACACTCTTAAAATTAATGGCGTTTTGATAACAATATCTTACCATTCCATAGAAGACAGAATTTGCAAGAATTTGAAACATATAAGAGGAATTAAAAATCTAACTAAAAAACCAATTGTAATAAGCGAAATCGAATTAAAGAGTAACCCAAGGTGCAGAAGTGCCCGTTTAAGAGTTTTTAAAAAGGAGGGATTGAATGAAGAGGATTTACGTAATTGGTATTCTGCTTTTTACCCTCCTCTTTCCCCCGATTTGTATGGCTGATATTAATGTAAGGACAGGGAGAGAAAACACCAGACTGCGTAAGGAAATTGTGTCAACAGAGAGGTTAATTTCAATACAATACGCAAAAATACATAGCCTACGCGCTATAAGCAGATTGCAAAAAATCGTTGCAAAACAATGAGTAAGAAAAACAATAATATAGCAAGGATCAACATATTAATAGTATTTTCTGTAGTAATATTTTCACTTCTTGCCGTATCGTGTATTTTACTCCAAACTACTCCATTGGGTAAATCTTACAGGTCAGAAGGTAAAAATCAGGCAATACTCAGTTTAACCGTAGAAGGTGAACGTGGAATAATTTATGATAGAAACGGTAACCCCCTCACCCTTAATGTTCCCTACCTGAAAGTCTACAAGATAAAGGAGAGAATGAGTTCACAAACGATAAAAAGTCTATACAAAAACGCTAACGAACACTCAGAGATATACCCACAAAATATATCAAATCCAAAACCAAACCTCAAAGTTGCCGTTTACAAATTTAAGACCGAAATAATTCCAAGGCTTGGTGAGAATGGAAAGGAAAAAGAAGTTTTTCAAAAAATTGTGGGGGATCGATTTTATCCCTACGGAGAAATTCTTGCGCCAATCTTAGGGTGTATTGGTGAAGACGAGAACCCGCTTGGCGGACTTGAATATGTGTTGGACAAATATATACGCGGAAAGCCCGGAAAAATAACTTACTTTAGAGATGCACTTGGTAACTTAATAAAATTGGGCGACGAAAGTGACGAAGATCCAGAGCGAGGGAAAAATTTCGTGACGACTATAAACTTGCCACTTCAAGAATTTTGTTACCTTGCACTGAAAAAGAGAATCTCCGATGTAAATGCATCAAGGGGCTTTGTGATAGTTACCGATCCCCAAACCGGTGAGATCCTTGCAATGGTCTCATATCCATCACAAGACCCCAATTTAAAAATACCCTCAAAAAACATCCCTGTAGAAGATCCATATGAGCCAGGATCCACTTTTAAACTTATTACTTATGCAAGCGCTCTGGAGAATAATCTAGTCACCTTAGCAGAAACAATCTACACTGACAATGGGAAATTCAAATTAGGAAATTTTGTAATTACCGATGAACACCCTGAGGAGAAGATGTCCATACTTGATGCCTTTGTCTTTTCTTCAAATATCGCAGCAGCTAAAATAGCCCTAAAACTTGGACCCGAAAGGCTTTATAAAACGGCTAGAAAGTTTGGTTTTGGTGTCCCAACTGGAATTTTATTACCTGGAGAATCCGCACCACCATTAGAAAAACCATCCAAATGGAGCAATTTATTCACTGCAATTTTAGGTTATGGATATGGAGTTATGGTTAATGGCGTGCAAATGGCTATGGCTTACGGTGCCATAGCAAACGGTGGATATCTCCTAATGCCCAGGATCATCAAATCTTCAAAAAAAGCTATAGTAAGAAAAGTTTTAGATAAAGAACTTTGTGATACCTTAAAAGAGATGCTCTATCAAGTAGTTGAGAAAGGGACAGGTAAAAAAGCTAAAATTCAAGGTACTCAGATTTGTGGAAAAACCGGAACTGCTAAGACTTTAGATCCGAAATCGGGTAAATATACATCGGATGCTATGGTGAGTTCTTTCATTGGATTTTTCCCCAAGGATAGCCCAAAATATTTAATCTACATAGTGATCTTTGAACCAAAGGGCCCGTTGTATGCAAGGTTTGGTGGAGAAGTGGCAGCACCTTTGTTTAGGGAAATTGCAGAATTCATAATAGGAGGAAAAGATGCTTTTGTCAGAACTTGCAGAAGGTTTTAAAGTAAAAAACACAAAAGATGTAGAAATTAGAGGAATTGCATATAATTCGAAAAAGGTCAAGGAAAGTTTTTTGTTTGTAGCTTTAAAGGGAAGAAATACAGATGGTCATTATTTTATTCAAGAAGCCATTCAAAATGGGGCTTCTGCCCTCATGGTAGAAAAAGAAGTTGACTCCCCAGTCCCAATAATCGTATCTAACAACACAAGAAAAGATTTAGGGGTTATCTCAGCTAGGTTCTTCGGTTTCCCTTCTAAGCTCCTTAAAACTATAGGTGTGACGGGAACAAATGGAAAAACAACAACAACCTTTATGATTAGAGACATGCTGAAGGCACAGGGCGAGACTGTGGGACTTTTGGGAACAATATACTACTGTGCAGACGATAATTGTATTCCAGCAGGTAGGACAACACCCGAGTCTTCAGATATACAGGAATTTATGAGAAACTCGTACAATCTTGGTGCAAAATATTTCGTAATGGAGGTATCATCTGCAGGTATTGAAGAATACAGGCTCGAGGGCACTCATTTTTATATTGGATGTTTTACTAACTTCTCCCGCGAACACCTGGAGTACCATGGAACATTAGAAAATTACCTTAACGCAAAACTCAAATTTTTCAAAGAATACAAACCTGAGTTTTCGATAATTAACCTTGATGACCCAGTGGCAGACAAGTTTCTACAAGTTGCTCAAAACGCATTTACATATAGTATTAATTCCAGCGCTGCAGACCTTAAGGCTGAAGTGGTTAACCTTGATCTTTCGGGAACCACTATTAACTTAAGTGGTGTTTTAGAAGAACGAGGGGTTTTTATTCCCCTTCCAGGAATATTTAACATCTATAATTTCTTATGTGCTGCCCTCAGCCTTTACATACTTGGGAAACATCACAATCTAAAAGACCTGGCTAAAGAAATAAAACCCGTCCCAGGAAGGTTTCAATTAGTTCCCAATAATTGCGGGATTACCGTTATCATTGATTATGCTCATACACCAGAAGCGATGGAAAATCTGCTTAAAAACGTTAGAGCACTAAAATTAAGTCGGATTATCACAGTGTTCGGCGCCGGTGGAGACAGGGATCCCGGTAAAAGACCACTTTTTGGTTCTATCGCAGAAAAGTATTCAGATATTCAAATTGTAACATCAGACAATCCAAGGAGTGAATCCCCGATAAAAATTATCCAAGATATTTTAAAGGGTATGAAAGGTGAAAGAGCAAAAGTACTGCCTGATAGAAAGGAGGCCATATTCTACGCTATCAAAAAGGCAAATCCCGGTGATGTGGTTCTAATAATAGGGAAGGGTCATGAAGATTACCAGGAGATAAATGGAATTAGATATCCCTTTTCAGACTTTGAGGTAGCCGAAGAGGCACTTAGGGAGATACAATGTTTACAGTAAGAGAAATCGCCTTTATAACTGGCGGAAGAATAAGAAACTCTGACCCAAATGTTTATGTTTCAGATTTTACAACAGACTCCAGGGTTATAAAGCAAAACTCCATATTCATTGCCATAAAAGGTGAGAAATTTGACGGAGCATTTTTCTCAAAAGAGGCGATAGAAAAAGGAGCTTTAGCAGTAATAGTTCCTGCGGGTTCAGATATTCCATCCTCATTACCAAGAATTGAGGTTGATGATCCTGTTCTCGCAATGGCAAAACTCGCAAATCACAAACTTAGAAAGTTAAAAACGAAAATTATTGGCGTTACGGGATCGGTTGGTAAAACAACGACAAAAGAACTCATTTACTCACTTCTGTCAACAAGGTTTAAAGTTTTCAAATCAAGAAAAAGTTTCAATAACCACATTGGCCTTCCTCTTACTATACTTGAAGCACCAGTACATACCGACTTTGTTGTTCTTGAATATGGAACTAACCATCCCGGAGAAATTGCATACCTTACTTCAATTGCAAAACCGGAACTTGCAATAATAACACGAATCGGAACAGCCCACATCGAATTTTTTTACACTCAGGAGAACATAGCCATAGAGAAAGGAAGACTTTTCAAAGACTTAAAACCGGGCGGGGTAGCTTTTATAAATACTGATACACCTTATGTTGACCTGCTTAACAAGATGGTCCCTTATACCTGTAAAAAGGTTACCTTTGGAACCGATGATGGAGAAGTAAGACCTGAATACTATGAGATCACAAATGACGGAACCTACTTTCATTATAAAGGCGTAAAATTCACATTTCCATTGCCAGGTAAGGGAATGTTAGAAAATGTAATGGGTGCTATGGCAATTGCAGAATATCTTGAAGTTCCCTTAGATGATATATCTAATGTCCTAAGGGATTTTAAAGATGAAAAGATGAGGATGGAAAAAAAAGAATTTAAAGGTCTTGTCTTTATAAATGACGCATACAATGCAAATCCAGACTCCATGAAGGAGCTACTTGAAACTTTTAAAGAAGGTGAGCACCGCTTAATATTTATTCTGGGTGATATGCTTGAGCTCGGAGACAAAGCAGAGGAAGAACACAGAAAAATCGGTAGATTATTTGTGGATCTTGGTCATAAAATCCTATTTACATATGGAAACCTGGCAGGATTCATTTCTGAAGAGGCAGGTAAAACTGGTCTTGTGCATACAATTCATTTCGATTCAAAAGATGAACTCGCTTTATTTCTTAAGAACTTTTTGAAACCAGGAGATTGGATTATATTGAAAGCCTCAAGAGGTATAGCACTTGAGGAGGTTCAACAAAAACTGGAGGAAATTCTATGATCTACGAGTGGTTCTACCCACTTAGAGGAAGTTTCAAAATATTTGGGCTTTTGAGATATATTACCTTTAGGGCTGGAGTTGCGCTAACCTTTTCTTTGGTTTTAACATTCCTCTTGATACCCATATACCTAAAACTGACAAAATACAAAGAACGCATATCTGAGTATGTTCCCGAATCTCATAAAAACAAAGAAGGTACACCATCTGCCGGAGGAATAGTATTCGTGTCAGTTGCAATGCTTTCCACAATTTTATTTGGGCGATTTGCAACTCCATATATCCTTATAGCCTTAATAGCAACTTTTTTTATGTTTATAATTGGACTACTCGATGATTTAAAGAAAATCAAAGGGACAAAAAAAGGCGGATTAACTAAGTGGGAGAAATTATTTTTGCAGTTTATTCTGTCTATATTTGTTGTATTGAGCATCAGAATGTTTTATCCTGAGGATATTGCTTTCCGTACACAATTTCTCTTTTTCAAGAATGTTAATCTCTATCTCGGGTACTTCTATATTGCCCTTATTATTGTTACCTTTCTTGGTTTCACAAACGCAGTCAATCTAACCGATGGCTTAGATGGGCTGGCAGCCGGAAGTGCTATTCCTCCTCTACTCTTTATAACCTTACTATCCTACTTTCAGGGTAATAAAATTTTGTCCACATACCTTCACTTATTTTATATCCCTGGAATTGAGGAACTCACAATTTTAGCTGCAGCCTTTGTTGGTGCATTGATAGGTTTTTTGTGGTATAACTCTTACCCAGCAGAACTTTTTATGGGTGACACAGGTTCCCAGTCGATAGGAGGAGTTATAGCGATAACATCTATTCTTTTAAAACAAGAAATATTGATAGCAATCGCTGGTGGGCTCTTCTTCATAGAAGCGTTGAGTGTACTAATCCAGGTTTTGTATTTTAGGCTAACGGGCGGTAAAAGAATTTTTAAAATGGCGCCATTGCATCATCATTTCGAAAAGTCTGGCAGCCATGAAGTAAAGATAACAATAAGATTCTGGATTGTTTCACTTATATTTTCATTAATTGCCCTCGGGATGGTGAAAATAAAATGAAAACGAAGAAAAATCAAGAGATTTTCACAAATAAAAAAATTACTATCCTGGGCTGTGGCAAAAGTGGACTTGAATGCGCAATAGCCCTAAAAAAGTCTGGAGCTTTCCCTTTCGTCTCCGATAGTTCCTTTATCAGTAGCGAGCACAAAGAAATTCTTTTAAAGGAACAAATACCTTTCGAGGAAAATGGGCACACTTCAAAAGCCCTTGAAACCGATCTTATAGTAGTAAGCCCTGGTGTAAAACCCCACGCCCCGATTCTTGAAGAAGCAAAGAAACAAAACAAAGAAATTATCGGAGAATTAGAAGTAGGGTACGAGCTTACGGCAGGAAAGTATATTGCTATCACCGGAACTAATGGAAAAAGCACCGTTACAACGCTAACTTACGAGCTACTTAAAAATAATTCTCCCGATACCTTTATTTGTGGTAACATAGGTGATCCGCTTTCAATGTATGCTTTTAAAGAGGGAGACTTTGTATTAGAAGTTTCCAGTTTTCAACTTAAAACGATAAAAAATTTCAAACCCGATATCGCTGTAATTCTCAATATAGACCAGGATCATATGGACTGGCATCTTACCTTTGATGATTATGTGAATTCAAAAAGCAGAATTTTCGAAAATCAAGATGAAAACGATTACTTGATTCTGAACTACGATGATGTAATCGTCAAAAATCTTGCAAGAAAGAGCAGATCAAAAATCTTGTGGGTAAGTATACGCGAAGAAATTCAACAGGGCTCCTTTTTGGATCGGGAATCCGGGGTAGTGGTTATAAAACTCGAGGAAAGAAAATTTCCACTCATCAAACCTGAAGAATTATTAATCAAGGGAATTCATAACGTTTTTAATGCCGCAGTAGCAAGTCTCATTGCGTACCTAAATGGCCTAGAAATAAAAGATATTAGAGAAACTCTCAAATCTTTTAGAGGTCTACCGCATAGAGTTGAATTTGTACTCGAAAAAAATGGAGTGAAATTTTATGATGATTCAAAAGGCACTAATCCACATGCTGTTTATTGGGCATTAGAAGGTTTCTCAGAGCCGGTTATTTTAATTATGGGAGGCGAAGACAAAGACCTCGATTTCCACCCACTAAGGGAATCTGTAAAAAAACACTGCAAAACAATTGTTGCCATTGGCAAAGCGAAACCCAAAGTAATAGAAACCTTCTCAGATATCACTGAAGTGATACCAGCAGAAGACATGAGAAACGCCGTTGAATTAGCGTGGTCAAAGGCGTCCAAGGGGGATGTTATTCTACTGTCTCCAGGCTGTGCAAGCTTCGATATGTTTAAAAATTATAAGGAGCGAGGGGATGTTTATCAGTACTATGTTAGAAAAATCGCAGAAGAAGGTTGACTTCTCGCTTATAGCCATAACCTTTTTGCTTACTTTTTTAGGCTTTCTAATGTCATACTCAGCTCTCTTTTATAAATATAATCTACACGGGATATCAACCATAAAATTTATTATGAAGGAGCTTATCCGACTCGGTATTTCGTTACTCGCCTTTTTCGTTGGAAGATCATTAGATCCCAAACTTTACAGAAAGTATATAAAAATTGGTATACTTTTTGTTTCGTCTCTCCTGATTTTGACATTCATACTCGGAACAAGAAGGCTTGGTGCAATAAGATGGATAAGACTGGGATTCCTTTCGTTTCAACCTTCAGAACTCGCTAAACTGATTTTAATTCTCTATTTAGCTGATTCTATAGCCTCTCATAAAGAAAGTTTAAAAAGTTTTCGAGAGTTCGTCAAAATATTGTTGTTCCCGGTGTTTATTTTCTTATTGGTTGCAATACAACCTAACCTTTCGACAGCGCTGATTATTTTCATTGTTACACTCGGGATAATTTATGTTGCCGGTGTCAGAATTTCCTTTATTGTTATCCCTACTTTCATCGGTATTCTTTTTGCCTTTTTGCTAATATTTACAATGCCAGGTAAGTTCAGGCACGTAAAAAACCGTGTAACTAATTTTTTAAAAGGTAATGAAACGTATCAAGTAAAACAAGCACGCATAGCAATATCACAAGGCGGACTCTTTGGAAAGGGGATAGGTAAAGGTACACAAAAATATCTTTACCTCCCTTATGCAGAAAACGATTTTATGTTTGCATTAATTGCGGAAGAACTTGGAGTGGTTTCAGTTATATTCATAATTTTATGTTATGCTTTCCTTACTATTAAAGGGTTCCTGGTATCGCGAAGACATATACAGGCAAAATTTTACTATGCTCTTATAGCAGCAGGCATATCCTTAATAATTTTCACTTCATCTGCGATTCATATTGCAGTTAATCTAGGATTAATTCCTCCAACGGGCCAGACACTTCCCCTTCTAAGTGTTGGTGGCAGTTCTCTTACAGTAAATCTCTTTGCTCTTGGTATGCTGGAGTATTTATCGGAGGATGCAATGAAATATGAAATCTTCTAATATACTTATAATAACTGGTGGAACTGGTGGACATATATTTCCGGCGATGGCCATTGGGAACTATTTGGAATTAAGAGGCCTTAATGTTTACTACTTAATATCGGGAAGTAAGATAAACCTGGAAGGAAAAGAAAACATGTTCTTCACAAGGTCTATACCATTTGAAAAGTCCATACCTAAGTTTATTGAAGCATCGATCCTTTTCATAATAAACTTCTTTAAAGGTATAAAATTCCTCAGCGAAATTAAACCTTGCGTAATTATAGCAACAGGAAGCTATGCAGTTGCCCCAATCCTTCTATCATCAATTTTACTAAGAAAGCCATTCTATTTAATGGAACAAAATGTCTTACCAGGAATCGTAAATCGAATTTTCTCAGCTTTCTCTAAAGCCACTTTCATCGCCTTTGAAGAATCAAAAAAATACTTAAAGGGTAAAGTCATTCATGTTGGTCTTCCTATTCGTGAAAATTCCAGAATAAAAATACCAAAAGGCGAGGCAAGA
>JBDRYG010000050.1:0-13115 GCA_039803305.1 Caldifarciminota bacterium | reverse complement strand
TTAATACCAAAAAAATCTTTTTCTTCCTCCCAGATGTTCTTCTTTTGCTCCTCTGAGAGTTCGATTATAAGTGAGATCTCGGTTTTTTCTTTCATCCTCGCTGGCCCAAGGGTCATTTCAAGATCCAAAACTCCAACATATTTCAAGTCTATGAAGGTCTTCATTCTAACATCTTGAGCCCCAGAGGTTGCAAAGATTGAACCGGAAGGGAAGTGGAAAAGCTTAATTAAATCGTCGGCTACAAAATTATGTCCTCTTCTAATAAGCTCATATACACATTCTGACTTCCCGGTGCCTGCTTTCCCCATCAAAAGGACGCCTTCTCCGAATACCTCTACGCAACTTCCGTGGACAAAGATGTATGGTGCTAACTTGGCTGAAAGGTAAGAGAATAGCATTTTCTTAAATTCCGTGTAAAATTTCTTGGTGCGAATTATTGGAATCTTTTCTTCAAGCACTTTAAACTCTCTCATTGCCCCATTGTAAACTTCCTCGGATAAAATTATTCCAGTCACAGTTTCTTGGGCTGGGGATTTTAAAAGAACATCGAGAGAATCATATTGCAGGTTAAAATCCGGGATATTCTGTCTAAAGCTTACAAAGATGAATTGCTTTTCGTTAGGAGGAAATTCTTTTATCGTCAACTCTTTTAAGTTCCTAAATGAAAGACTTGAAGTTACCAATAATTTAGTGTCACAGGCAGTATCTAAAAGACAGATACCCTTTAAATCCTCAAACAAAGAGGAAAACGATATAGTATCAGGATCTTCGATCCTGTAACTTTTCTTCATACTTTACGAGTTGGTGTTTTATTTTGTCTTTGAGGGTATCCACAAGTATGTATGGATCCTTCTCGGTGGATTTTACAGTCAAAGTTTGCCTTTTAACCTTTACCTTAAGTGTCCCGGAGTATTGCCCTCTTTGTTCTTCCATAATAAGTTCCGCTGCGATAATATAGCTGGAGAACTTTTCCATAAAATCGAACCTTTTTTCTATGTAGCTTTTCAGTGCGTCTGTGAGTTCAAAATTCTTTGCCGTCAAGACGATATTCATAATAACCTCCTTTAGTTAAAATGAGTTTATACCCTTTTATTCAAAAATTCAAGGATGAATGCAGAAATATTATCAGGGGAGAGACCATATATTTTATACAGGTCTTCTGCCTTACCTGAAACAGCGTAATTTTTGAGCCCAAACTTTTTAATTTTAGCACAAACCCCAAAGGACGCATAAAAATCTGCGATTAAGGTACCAAGACCACTATTAACATTGTGATCCTCGTAGATAAAAATTGGGTTGCTAATAATGTCGTTTCTCAGAAGTAATTCCTCGTCCAATGCAAATGGGGTAGAAATGTTTATAACATTGATCGTCACCCCTTTTTCCTTGAGTTTAGAATATACTTCTAAACCTTTATGGGTTGTGGCACCGTAAACTATAAGTGTTGCATCCTTTCCTGATCTTAAAATATCTGCTTTACCGTATGTAAAGGTGTAATGTTCATCGTAATAAACTTCTCCATTTTCTGTGGTTATTATGGGCCAATTTGAACGCCCTACGGCTATTGCATAATTACCAAACTGTTTCATCATAAAGTTAAAGGCCTTTTTGGCTTGATTTCCATCCGCCGGTATAATTAATTTAAAACCGAATAAGTTCCTTAATAGACCAATATAGTCTATGCAGTGATGAGTTTTACCATCCTCACCCACATCTATTCCGATATGTGACAGTACAAGCTTAAGATTGGTATGATTTATATCGTTAAGCCTGTGTTGATTATAAGTCTCATCTATACCAAATACCCCAAAATCTCCAAATACCGAGATTACTCCTTGGGTACTCAAAGCACCTGCCACCGTAGCGGTGGAATGTTCCTGAACTCCCATTTCAAAGAAAAAATAGGGAAAAGCCTTCTGAAACTCTATAAATCTCAAAGATTCCGCTAAATCGCAATCAAATACTGCAATTGGGGTGAAGGAGTCTCTTTCAAAGTTTAACTTACCCGTTTCAAAAAGCTGGGCACCGACAGCAACCCTTGTAGCAACCTTCTCATTAGGTGAATAAACCTTAACCTCTGGCTCTTTGAGATTTAAGCCGTAATAAAACTTTCTTCTAAATTCAGGAAATTTTTTTTCTTCCCTTCTTTTTTTGTAGTATTCTAAGTTATCCTCTAGGCCCAGTTCTGCAATTGCTTTTCTATATTCTTCTAAATTCAATGGCTTACCATGATATGATTCCATATTCTCCATAAAAGATACACCTTTGCCCATAACTGTATATGCAATAATGCAGTAAGGTGAGGTGTTATCATTAATTGATTCCCGTATAGCTGAGTAAAGATCCTGATAGCTATGTCCATCAACTTCCAGAACCTTCCACCCATCAGAAATATAATTATCTTTTATGTTAACTGGCATAACATCGAAGGTGTTCCCTGAAATTTGTTTGCGATTATAGTCAACAACTACGGTAATATTGTTTAGACCGAATTTTTTGGCGATTCTTCTTGCCTCAGCTACTTGACCTTTAGCCTGTTCCGCATCACTCATCAAAACAAATACGTGAAAATTCTTCCCAGTAATTTTGGATGCCAATGCAAAACCAACTCCTGCGGATAAACCCTGTCCAAGGTTTCCTGTTGTCCACTCTACACCAGGTACTTCTCTTTCAATATGTCCTTCAAAGGGCGAGCCAGCTAGTCTAAAATAAGCTATTGCATCATCAATGTCGAAAAATCCCAGTCGGCCAAGGACGGCATAAACTCCTGGGGATGTATGCCCGTGGGATACAATAATCCTATCCCTATCTGCCCAGTCAGGATCCTGAGGGTTTACATTTGCGTATTTCCACACCACCAGATATATATCGCAGGATGACATCGACCCCCCGGGGTGCCCGGATTGAGCAAGAGTAGTCATTTTTAATATGTCACCTCTTATTAATTTTCCAAGTTTATCGAGCTCTTTTAATTCTTCTTCTGACAGCAGAGGCTTATCAAACGACATTTTACACTCCTTTTGAAAAATTATAAACTTTAACATTCAGAAATAAAAGCATTATCAAGGTTTTTGCATATACGTTTTAAGAGGTACTGAGTAGTGTATAAGAAATGATAACAATTTTTTAACATTGAAAGTCCAAATGTAATTTGACTAAGCCGGTATCTGGCTTTATAAGTAAAAACATGAAAGAAGCAATCTATATTTTAATTATTCTGGTACTTGGTGTCTTGCTGGCCTTGCAGATTTATTTATTTGTAATCCTTGCAAGGCTTAATGAGTCCCTCAAGAAGATCAACAATTTTATAGATTCTTTAAACGCTGAACTTCCTGAGATTTTCGAGAATCTAAAAACCATAACCTTGCGTGCGAAGTTAATTAGTAACGAGCTGGAAAAAGGAGTCAAACAAGTTTCAAAAACCATGTCTATTTTTGTGCCAATTTCATCGCTTCTTAAATTATTTTTTGGCCTTTTTAAAAAGCAAAAGGAGGAGGATTAAAATGTGTGAAAAAGAGGAAAAAAAACTACTACCTTTTATAGGAGGGGTAGTACTCGGAGTAATATTGGGGGTCCTGTTGACTCCACGCTCTGGTAAGGAAAACAGAGAACTTATTAGCAATTACGCAAAAGATCTCTTTGAAAAGATTAAGACTAAAATTGAAGAGGGAAAAAAGTAAGAATTTTAATTCGAAAGGAGGTTCAATATGCCTGTTAAAGTGGCGATTAATGGGTTTGGACGAATAGGAAGACAGGTATTAAAAATTGGAATAGAAAGAAAAAATTTAGAATTTGTAGCCGTAAATGATCTTGCGGAGCCTGAAGTGCTCGCTACTCTTTTAAAATATGATTCCGTTTTCGGAAAATATAATAAAGATGTTAAAGTAGACGGAGATTACATAATAATTGATGGTGTTAAGATAAAAGTCTTTAAGGAGAAAGATCCCGCAAACATACCGTGGGGTGATCTTGGCGTTAATATAGTAGTGGAATCCACGGGGCTTTTTACGAGCAAAGATAAGGCCTCTGTTCATTTAAAAGATACGGTAAAGAAAGTTATAATATCTGCACCTGCAAAAGGGGAAATTGATGCGACTATTGTTATGGGTGTAAACGAACATATATATAATCCTGAACAACATCATGTAATTTCTAACGCCTCCTGTACCACTAATGCTTTCGCACATCTTGTCAAAGTTTTACATGGGAATTTCAGAATCAAGAGAGGTTTGATGACGACTGTTCATGCTTATACCAATGATCAAAGAATTCTTGACCAGCCACATAAAGATGTTAGAAGAGCAAGAGCAGCTGGCTTATCGATTATACCAACATCTACCGGGGCTGCAAAAACCATCTTTGAAATATATCCGGAACTAAAAGGTAAATTACAGGCTCATGCACTGAGAGTACCTGTTTCCGATGTCTCAATAGTTGATTTTGCATGCGAAGTAGAGAAGCCGACGACTGTAGAGGAAGTTAATGAAGCCTTCAAGAAAGCAAACTCAAAATATCTGTTGTATTGTGAAGAGCCTCTTGTCTCCATAGATTTTGTAGGTGATACTCATTCAGTAATTTTCGACGCAACCCTTACCCAGGTTGTGGGTGAAACTATGGTTAAAGTTTATGGTTGGTACGATAATGAATGGGGTTATTCAACAAGGCTTGTGGATTTAATTGAATATATTGCTGAGAAACTATGAGTCTGTCAAAATTAACAATTTTAGATATTCCTGATAATGAATTTAAGGGGAAAAAAGTATTCCTCAGGGTTGACTTTAATGTTCCGTTGAAGGATGGCAAAGTTGTTGACGATACGAGAATTCGAAAAACCCTCCCTACTATTACTTATCTCAGTGACAGGGACGCTAGAGTGATACTGGCGTCGCATTTGGGAAGGCCAAAGGGAGCAAAAGATCCCAAGTATTCCTTGAAGCCCGTAGCTGAGGTACTGTCAAAACTTCTCAAAAAGGAAATCAAATTTGTTGATGACTGTGTTGGTGAAAAAGTCGAAAAGGAAGTTAATGGACTTAAAGACGGCGAGATTCTCTTGCTTGAAAATTTAAGATTTTATGAGCAAGAAGAGAGGAACGATACTGAATTTTCAAAAGCTCTTGCAAGGCTCTGCGACATATATGTAAACGACGCTTTTGCGACTGCCCACCGTGCCCATTCATCAACATATGGAATGGCCCAATTTGTTCCTGTAAAAGTTGCAGGTTTGTTAATGAAAAGAGAAATGGAAGCACTTTCCACGGTCAGGGACAACCCAACTCCTCCCTTTGTTGTGATTCTTGGAGGCGCAAAAGTTAAGGATAAGATCGGAATAATTGAATATCTACTCCCGAAAGCAGATTTTATGCTCATAGGCGGAGGTATGGCTTACACTTTCTTACACGCTATGGGTATTAAAATTGGGAAGTCCCTGCTGGAGCCTGAATACATTGAACAGGTGAGGAATTATATCGAGACCGGCAAAATTGTACTTCCAGAGGACCATGTTGTAGCTTCAGAAATTAGTGAGACAGCCACATATAAAGCTCTAAGAGAAATCCCGGATGATTTGATGGGTGTAGATATAGGTCCTATAACGGTTGGGAGATACATCAATCTAATACCTGACAAGGGCACTTTGTTCTGGAACGGTCCACTCGGCGTAATAGAAATAGATGAGTTTGCGAAAGGTAGCATTGAAATTTGTAAGGCCGTCGCTTATAAAACTTCTCAGGGGCTCTTTTCCGTCTTAGGTGGAGGAGATACTCTTACTATTTTGGAAAAAGCTAAGATAGAAGAGGATAGTTTTACTCATGTATCTTCTGGTGGTGGGGCTACTTTAGAGTTTTTAGCCGGTATTGATCTTCCGGGTATAGAGATCCTGGATGTCAAAAAATAATTATTGACTGAGAAGTTTAGTTTAAGAACTTAATAAACGCTTTCTTGGGTTAATTCTACAAGGACATTTAGTATTCTCTCTCCAAACTTTTCTTTTAATCTTTTAAGTGCTCGATCGCGCAGTTGTGAAACCCTTTGCTTTGTAATGCCTAATTTATTTCCAATTTCTTCCAAAGTATATTTTTTCCCATCCTCAAACCCAAAGTTTAAACGCAAGATATCGGCTTCCTTTTTGCTTAGAAAAGCGAAGATTTCATTAATCAATTGCGAAGCTTTGATCTGAGCATAGTATTTATCAGGAGAAGGCAGTGCTTGCTGATTAACAATATCCATAAAGAAATCTCTACTCTCGTCTTCATTTTCCTCGCTTTCGATACTTTTCGTGGTTAGAACTACTGATCTTAATGCCCTTACATCGTGAGGTGATAGTCCAGTTAGATTAGCAATGTCCTCATCATTAGGATTAATTCCGTGTTTTGCAATATAATCTTTTTCAGCTTTTTTTATTATCCTGATTTTTTTTAGTACCGCATCCGGGAATTTAATTTCCCCCATGTAGTTTTTAAGAAACTTGAACATGTACTCCCGAATCCAGTACCAGGCATAAGATGAAAATCTTGCTGACTTTGAAAAATCATATTTCTTAATCGCAACCAGGACTCCTCGGTTTCCTTCGTTTACTAGGTCAGGAATAACATCAGATCCAAGTTGAAATAGGTGAACAAGGTACTTTGCTCTCTCGTAGACCTGAGGAAGCATTTGAACAACCAGTTTCTCGATAGCCTCCCTATCACCAACTTTTGCTCTGTTTAATAAATCTTTCTCTTCCTCTTGTGTGAGGGCTATAGGATTCCTTTTAATCTCCTCAATTAACTGGGATAAGTACTCTAATGAACTATCGCTTGATTTTCTATGTCTTTCATTCATTAAAAAGCCTTATTAGGCCTTTAATTATTTTAAAAGTTTTTCGTATATATCCAATGGGTATACGTCAAGTGCTCTAACCCATGAGGAAAGTTTTTCTACCCTCTCTTTTGGATCAGCTGGTATATTTAATGGTCTACCACGGCAATCTACGATAATACCAACAACTCCACCCTCTACTTCCGCTTCTACTTTTTTGCCTTTTCCTGCACCTACATCAAAGTTCTTTGTCGGTTCAATAATAGCCTTTGCCTTCTCCCCTACTCCCATTGGTATACGTAAAAGCTCTCCGTAAGTAACTTTTTTCTCAAATTTTGATCCATCTTCCTTAATGAGCGTCAGAGATAGACACTCCTTACCTTCTTTGTCTATTCCGACAGGACATATGGAGGATCCGAGCCTGATTAGACAGTCACGGTCAAAAACCTGTGTTGCGGCCCCTTCATGAACTTCAGAAAGAACACCCAGATGTGGCATCATGAATATTGAATCAACAGCAAGCATTGTAATTCCTTCAGGTTGAAATGCATCTAACATCATTAAAGCTGATTGTACTCTTCTCGGTGCATGAGAAAGTACACCTCCTGAGCCTATGATTAGTGCCAGCGACATCATATTTACGAGCGTTGCACCAGAGAGTGTCTGGGCAAATGCTTCTGAGATTGTTCTTTCCTGTTGAACACCCTTAAGTCCAACAGCCATAGTTTTATGATGTTCAAAGGCTAGTCTTAAAGCTTCTCTTGCAATGGCCTGCTCAATAATTAGTTCTTCTAAGGTTTGAGGGATGGTAGTGGGTCTAATCATTTTATTTCTTATTCTGTTTTTAAGCTCATATTCATCAATGGAGAACGGAACCCATCTTAATATATTTTCAACGCCCGCTGAAACAAGGACATTGGAAATAGAATAACTCATCCCGAGATTAGCAGAAACTGTTCTATTGAATACTCCACTAAATACTGAAAACACATCAGTTGTAGCACCACCGATATCAACTCCAAGCACATCAATATTCTCGTTTCTTGCGACTTTTTCTACAAGTAATCCAACAGCTCCTGGGGTCGGCATAATTGGATGGTCAGTCCACGTCATCAATTTTTTATATCCAGGTGCATGTTGCATAACATGTTCCATAAAAAGGTCGTGAATTTTGTGCCTTGCGGGTCCTAAGTTTTCTCTCTCGAGTACAGGCCTTATGTTATCAACGATAAAGAGGGCAACTTTATCTCCAAGAATCTTCTGAATTTCTTCACGGGCATCTTTATTACCTGCATAGATGACGGGTAACTTATAACCTGTACCAAACCTCGGCTTAGGATCTGCAGCTCTTATTAGCTCGGCAAGTTCAACCACATGTTTGATAGTTCCACCATCAACACCACCAGCAAGAAGAATCATATCAGGACGAAGCCTCCTTATCAACTCCACTCTCTCGTGTGGCATTCTTCCATCGTTTGAAGCTATCACTTCCATAACGATTGCGCCGGCACCAAGGGCTGCCCTTGCGGCGCTTTCTGCAGTCATTGACTTAACCACGCCACAAACCAGCATCTGAAGTCCACCACCTGCTGAGGAAGTGGACACATAGATATCAACCCCAGTTTTCTCATCCCTCTTTGGCTTTAAAATTGTTTCTCCATCAAGGATATTAATATTTGTTAGCTCTTCTACCTCTCTGAATGCATTCAAAACACCCCTAGTTACATCTTCAAATGGGGCTTCTACTGTTGTTGGTGCTTCTCCACGGGTAATTAATCTATAACCATCTTCTTTCTTTTCAATTAAGATCGCTTTCGTTGTTGTACTTCCACAATCCGTTGCAATAATTCTCTCAAGCTCTTTTTTTTCTGCCATTTCTCCCTCCCAAAATCTTTAACTTTTTAGCTAAATTATTTTAACGAAAAAGCCTCAAAATATCAAAGAATGCTATAACTACCATCAAAATTATAAGAAATAGAAGACCAGCAAATTGTATTATCCTTTTTATATTTTCTGGAAGTTCTCGTTTGGTTATACCTTCAGCTAAGTAAACCCAGAAGTGCCAGCCGTCCAATGCAGGCAAAGGTAATAGGTTTACGATACATAGATTTATAGAAATTAATCCTAAAAGATAAAGGAGTTGAAATGCTCCGTAACTCGTAGCTGTGTAAATTACCTTCCCTATCATAATTGGGCCGCCAATCGTTGAGACTGGAACCTTTCCAAATATTAGTCTAATCAGATGTACTACAAACATGTATGTAATTTGAAAACTCCTTGACACAGAAATGATTACTGCACTAATAAGCCCAACTTTTTTTCTTATTGATGGTGCAGTGATACCGATTCTACCAATTTTTTCTCCCTTTTGATCAAGCTCTTCCATTACTTTTAAACGGACGCTAAGAGTATCTATTCCCCTCAAAACGAGTAAAGTAATTTCTTTCCCTGCACTGTTTCTTATTAAATCCACAAGTTCGGACCAGGTATTTATAATAGAGTCATTAACTGAGAGTATGATGTCTCCGGTTCTTAGGCCTGCTTTGTGCGCAGAACTTCCTTTTTCAACTCTATTTATTACTGGAGGAATATAAAATTCAATTCCAAGAGTATCTAAATTTTTTCCTGTGAGTGAAATTGTAAACACTTGACCATCTCTAACAACCTCAACTCTATGCGTATCCTTTTTGGAAAAATAGTAGTAAAGATCCTCTAAAGTTTTGATATGCTTCCCATCAATAGTTGCAATACTGTCACCAGGCAAAAATGGAGAAGCTTTAGATTTTACATTGTAAATTGGAGAGTTTGGCAGGGTTTCGTAGCCAACTACTGAATAACCTATTATGAAGACCAGGATAGCAAGAAAAAGATTGAAGAAGGGACCAGATAATACCACAAAAATTTTTTTGTAATAAGGTTGAAGCCAGAAATCTCCGGGATTCCATGAATTTGATTTCTCTTCACCCTGCATTTTGACGTAACCACCAAACGGGATAAGGGATATGGAATATTTGGTCCCTCTATTGTCCTTAATGCTTAAAATTCTTGGTCCAAACCCTATGGAGAATTCTTCGACATCTATGCCAGAAATCCGGCAAGCTAAAAAATGACCGAGTTCGTGAACGGTAATTAAAACTCCGAGGAAAATAAGAACCAGAATAAAAGTCATTAATCCTCCTTGGGAAGGATGAAGGTTTTTTTCATTCTGGCTTTCCAGCCGTCAAAGCCGCCTTTCAAAAAATATACATTTCCAAACCCTTGTTTATTTAACCATTCCAGTATAAACCGGTCTTTATTCTCATCCCCAATTAGAACAATAAGGGTATTTTTAGGTATTGGCAACTTTGAAAACTGCTTTTCAAAGGTTTCCCTGTTCATCCAGATTGCGCCTATAAGATGTTCTTTTTCAAAGGAATCTCTGTCCCTGAGATCTATAATTACTAGGAGATACCTAAGAAGTTCGTCAGCGCTTAATGAGGTTTTGATAACGTTGGCTTTTATAGTTAGTATTTCGCTTCTTCCATCATTTAGAAGCACTTTTATATTCTGGTGTACAAGGCCAGAATAACCTTTTGTATCAAAAGTAGCAGATATAGTAATTGTATCTCCTATCCCAATAGGTCTATCTATTTGTGCTACGTATGTACACCCACAAGAAGGTTTAATAGATTTAATAAAAAGCGGCTCATTCTCATCATTTACTAGATAAAAAGTAGCGTTTACTTTGGCACCTTCAGAAACGGCACCTGCATCAAATACTTTTGGCACAATAATAAGTGAAAAAATAAAATTTATAAAAATTGAACCAAGCATCGCTTTAATTTTAATGTTATCTAAATATCCACGCAAACTTAAACCAAAAAAATTCGCTTGATTTTGTAAACAATTTGAATTACACTAATGGTTATAAATGAGGTGTTATAACTGTGGAATAGAAAATCCTGAAAATTCCAATTATTGCTTGAATTGCGGAGTTTCCTTGAAGTATATGCTTTTACCAGAAAGGCGTGTTGTTTGTGTGATGTTCGTTGATCTCGTAAACTTTACAAGAATTAGTGAAAACCGTGACCCTGAAGATGTGCTGGCACTTCTAAATACTCTATTTACGCGGATTGAAAGAATTGTAGTTAACCACGATGGTACCATAGACAAGTACTTAGGCGATGGAGTTATGATTTTGTTTGGAACACCTGTGGCTCACGAGGATGATGTGGAAAGAGCCCTGAGGTGTTCTCTTGATATTTTGCAAGATGTCAAAAACTCTAATCTTTATTTAAATGAAAATATTGAAATTAAGATTTCCCTGAATGTTGGGACTGTAATATGTGGTTTTACGGGTGGTACCCATAAGAGAATGTACACCGTAATTGGAGATGACGTAAACGTTGCTGAAAAGATAAATGATTTCGCAAGGCCAAATTCGATAGTCGTTACTGAGAAAATAGTTGAGTATGCATCGCATACTTTTGAATTTAAGAACATTGGGGTATTCAAAATACAAGGTAAAGAGGAACCTTTAAAACTTTTCGAATTAACTGGGTTGAAGCCCAGGGATGTTATCTATTCAAGTTTTAAGGGCAAGCTTGTACCACTCGTAAACAGGAGAGACGAGTTAAATAAACTCATTACTGGCGTAAAAGAAGTAGTAGAAGGCAAGGGGATTTCTGTTATCTTGACGGGGGAGGCAGGAGTTGGAAAATCTAGGATGAAATACGAAATTAAAAAGTATTGCCGAGAAAACTTTGATTTTTTAATTCTCGAGGCCAATTGTAGAAGTTACTACAGAGAATCGTTATATCAACCTTTAGTTGAAATTTTAACTCAATTTTTTAATATAAACCTCGGAGAGGAAATCGAGTCTAAGAATAAAAAAGTTCTTGAAAATTCAAAACATTACGGTCTAGTTGAAGAGACTATTTTTCCTCTAAAGAACATTTTAGGGATAGAGACGACTCGACTCGAAAAGGAAAAGGTAAGTTTAGAAGATTCCTTCACCTCACTTTTAAATAAAGTTTCTCAAAAAAAACCGATATTACTTATATTCGAAGACATACAGTGGATTGACGATGGAACCCTTGAAATACTAAAAAATTTGCTAAAACAAATTAACACCTTACGGGTCTTCATCTTATTAACATACAGACCAGCTCGCAGGATAGCTTTACCAGACATACCAAATTTAGTGACAATCTGGCTCCCAAATTTATCAAGAGAAGAGACATCATTACTTATCTCAGAACTTATAGAAGTTGAACGTGTACCTGAAAGTATAGTAGACCTCGTTTTTAGAAAAACTGAAGGTAATCCACTTTTCATAGAAGAACTTGTTGAGAGGCTTTACAAAGATGGCGTTTTCGAAATTAACGAAAAAAAAGAGGTTTTAATCAAAAGGAATTTATCAGAAATTACTATTCCGGATAAAATAACCAGTCTGTTTCTCGAGGACATAGATAGGCTGCCACCAAACATTAAAAACATAGTTAAAATAGCATCTGTTATAGGAAGAGATTTTAACAGAGAGATCCTTCAAGAACTCCTACCCGAAGAGGACCTGAATACTCACCTACAATTTCTCGAAGATTCTGGACTTGTTTTCAAGGACAGGGAGAAAGAAAATCGGTATTTTTTTAAACATTCTTTTGTCCGCGAAGCTGTGTATAGCCTTCTTCCTCGCAAAGAACAGCGAGAATTACATTACAAAGTAGCTAACGCAATGGAAAAGATTTTTGAGGACCGTTTAACGGATTACTATGAAGTCCTTTCATATCATTACGAAATTGCGGAGAGTTATGATAAATCATTTTATTACAATCTTTACTGCGGGAAAAACTATTTGAGAGCTGGAATGTATGCGGCCGCAAGGAACAAACTAAAAAAAGCCGAGGAAATGCTTAAAAAATTAGGAGAAGTGAAAAATCAAAATATAGGTCAAGTCGATCGATTCGAACTCTATTTCGAATTGGCAAAAGTTAATTTGAATCTAGGATTCCTTGGAGACTGTTTAAGATATTGCGAAATTGCAATGGTGATATCCACATCACTTCAGAATACGGAAAAAACAAAGGAAGCCCTACAAATATTTATCAGAGCATGCCTTCTTATGGGCGACTATGATTCTCTAACAAAACAACTGAAAGAGATAAAGTACAATCTAAACGAGGAAACAGCCTTAATAATTGAGAGACTTTCAAGACTTTATTCTTTGAAGTCAACTTTAGATGAGTCGAGTTTGATTGAGCTCTTGGAATTAACAGAAAATGTAGAAGAAACTCTCAAAATACATTTGTTTTATGCTTTACTGGATAATCTCTATCACATAA
>JBDRYG010000049.1:0-13189 GCA_039803305.1 Caldifarciminota bacterium | reverse complement strand
TGTATATTTGCAAAAATGACATGGAAGTAAATGGTAAAAGTGTTCTTGGGCTTATGATGCTTGTCGCGCCTCAGGGTACAGAGTTGACTATAAGGTGCGATGGACCTGATGAAGAGGAGGCTCTAAAAGCTTTAATAAAAGTTATTGAGGAAGGCTTCGGTGAAGAGTAGTCAGGAATTAAAACTAAAGGGCATTCCGGTATCTCCCGGCATTGTAATTTCCCCTTGTAAAGTTATTAAAAGGAAGAAGATTGTTATCAATGAGCGAATTCTTAGACCACAAGAAGTGGAGACAGAATTAAAAAAGTTTCAAGATGGGCTCTCAAGGTTAAAAAAAATCCTTTGGGAACTTAAAGACGAGACTCATGAAGAAAATTTACGTAAACTTGTGGATGTTCAACTTTCAATATTAGCTGATCCGGAGGTAGTAAAAGGAGTTGAAAGTATCATTAGAGATAGAAGAAGGAATGCAGAATCTGCAATAAAAACAGTATTTGCACATATCAAAGAAACCCTTATGAAGCAAGAAAGTTATTATTTGAGAGAAAGAGGGCGAGAAATTGAGCAACTCGGAGAGGATCTTATTTTGGTTATAAATGATTCTTATGAGAAACCAGATCTTTCCTTTGAAGGAATTATTGTTTCAGAAAGCCTTTCCCTTGATGATGCATTAAGATTAGTTAAAAGCACTGTTAAGGGAGTTGTAACGGAAAGAGGTGGACGTACAGAACATTCTGCTATTATCTTAAGGAATTTCAAGATTCCTGCTGTTTTTGGTATAGACAGAATTACAAAACTCGTAGATGATGGTGATCAAATTGTAATGGATGGTGGGAAAGGTATGGTTATCGTAAATCCAATGGAATCAACTTATCAAAGGTATTTTTTAATAAAGTCTGACTTTGAAAAATATGAGCAGGGGCTTAGTAGTGAGAAGGACCTTCCTGCAATAACAACTGATGGCAAGGAAATCGTTGTTTATGCAAACATTGATATACCTGAGGAAGTTGAAGAGTTAACAAAATTAGGCAAGTATGGGATTGGGCTATTTAGAACTGAAATGATTTTCCAAGACTTTGCTCACGACGAAGAAAGACAGGTAGAAATTTATTCTTACATGGCTGATAAAGTGTACCCTCACTCCGTCACTATAAGGGCTTTTGACATAGGTGGCGACAAAGTTTATGCAGGTTATTCAGAGGATAATCCATTTCTCGGACTCCGAGGTATAAGGATTCTCTTGGAAGAACAGGAAATTTTTGAAAAACAAATTAGAGCTGTAATTAGAGCGAATAAAAGAGGAAACATAAGATTTATGCTTCCCATGGTCTCTATGGTGGAGGAAATTAAAGAGGCTAAAAAGATTTTTATAAGGAGTAAAAAATTACTTGAAAAGGAATATGGCTCTGTAAATCAACCCCGATTTGGCATAATGGTTGAAATTCCCTCTGCTGCCCTTTTGATGGAACACTTATCCGAACTCGTCGACTTTGTCAGTATCGGAACTAATGATCTAACCCAATATACGCTAGCGGTAGACAGGAAGAATTATCATGTTGCTAAAATCTTTAGTCATCTGCATCCCTCAGTGCTAAAGCTTATTAAATATACTTCTGATGCGTGTAAGGAAAGAAATGTGCTGGTAGCTTCATGTGGAGAGATGAGTGCTGACCCTTATGGAGTTGTGCTCCTTGTAGGGCTTGGTGTAGATGAGATTTCATGTCCTACAGCAAGAATACCCGAAATTAAGTCTTTAATAAGGAGAATAAGCTTACATGAAGCAGAAGCTATCGCTGCTCAAGCTATTAAAAAAGAGAATGTAAAAGAAGTTAAAGATCTTATCCATGGTTATTTGAATAAAGTCATGCCAGAATTATTCCAGTTTTATGAATAAAATTGAGCTTTATAGTGGCTCTCCTGAGTTTACTCGAAAAATTGGAGAAAAATTAGCCGAAGTCATATTTCCACCCTATAATGTTTTATTAAGGGGAGAATTAGGTGCTGGTAAAACAGAGCTAGTTAGGGGATTTCTCGCTAAGTTTGGGTTCCTGATAGTCAGGAGTCCCTCTTTTACAATCGTAAACACATTTAAAACGCCTAAATATAATGTGCATCATATAGACCTTTTTAGAATAACAAATTTGGAGGAAATCACAATCCGAGGGATTTTTGATTTACTTGAAGAGAGAGACTCCATTAGGTTTGTAGAATGGCCTGAACTGATTCTGGACTATGTAGAAAAAGGCTCTTCTTTAATGATTGATTTTGAAATTATTGAGAATACTTCACGCAAGATTACCCTTACCTGCTATAGTTCTGAACTTTATAACGCCCTTTCAGCAGTTACAAAATGAAATTAAGCGATGCTATAAACAGTTATTTGGCTTATGTACTCGATGAAAAGGGCCTTTCTGTAAACACTGTTGAGTCTTATCAAAGAGATCTTTTGAAACTGCTTGAGTTTTTGGGAGATATTGATACAAAGGAGATTAACCTTGGTGAGATAGATGATTTTGCTTCTTATCTGCAGAAGCAAGATCTATCCCAAAACTCCCGTTCGAGAATTTTCTCGTGCCTCAGGTCTTTTTTTTCATACCTTGAAATGGAAGGTTTTTATAACTCAGATTTAGCTCTAAATATACAGGTGCCGAGAAAGATAATAAAGCTTCCCGATTTTCTAAATGAGGAAGAGGTTAATAAATTGCTGGAATCACCAGACACGTCAACCCCAAGGGGAATAAGAGATAGAGCGATCCTTGAGTTGTTGTATGCTACGGGCGTGAGAGTCTCTGAACTTGTTTCCTTGAAAATTTCAAATGTCTTTCTTGAAGAGAGGATGATAAGAGTACTGGGGAAGGGTAACAAGGAGAGAATAATACCATATAATTCCACTGCTGCAAAGTACTTAGAACTTTATCTATACGGGGTGAGACCATCCATTTTAAAGAAAAGAGGAGAGGATAGGGTCTTTCTCAATATGAGAGGTACATCGCTATCAAGAGTAAGCGTGTGGAAGATATTAAAAAATTATGCTGTAAAAGCTGGTATCACAAAAAACATTTATCCTCACATTCTGAGACATACCTTTGCTACCCACTTGTTAAAAAATGGTTGTGACCTGAGAACATTACAAATTTTTCTTGGTCATGCTTCACTCATGACCACTCAGATATACACACATCTGGACAAGGAATTTTTAAAAGAGGTTCACTCGAAGTTTCACCCACGAGCTTAAGCATTCTTTACATCAATGTGAAGTTCTTTTAAAAGTTCTGGATCGACTTCATTAGGTGCCATTTCATAAAGTGCCTGACCACTTGTAGTTTTAGGAAAAGCTATACAATCCCTTATACTCTCAAGTCCAAGCAGCATTGCTACAATCCTGTCAAATCCCAGTGCAATTCCACCGTGGGGAGGGGCACCATATTCTAATGCTTTCAATAAAAAACCGAAGTTTCTCTCAACGCGCTCATCGTCTAACCCGATAATTTTCATAATTTTCCTTTGTAAATCTGCATTATGGTTTCTTATGGAACCGGAGGCTATTTCGGTCCCATTGAGTACTAAGTCGTACTGCTTACCGATTACTTTTAACGGATCAGATTCGAGTATGGGGATATGTTCTTCTTTCGGCTGGGTAAACATATGATGACAGGGTTCGATTCTTTGATATTCTTCATTCCATTCAAATAAAGGGAAGTCAAAAACCCATAAGAATTTATAGTCATTAGTGTACGGTTTGCAAATAATGTTTCTCAATTTACCAAGAAAAGAATAAGTTTTATACTTATTAGGACCAGCTATAACGAAATAGAAACCATCGGCTAATTTCGCGTCTATGGGCAGGAATTTACCTAATTGTCCAGAAAACTGACCGTTTATACTTTTAAAATACATTAATCCCTCAGCACCATCCTTACGCAGAAGTTCCCTTAAATTTTCAATCTCTTTTCTTGAAAAATCAGAGTCTGAGCGCAAAGCTAAAATTTTTCCGCCTTCCTTCACCGCTTTTCGGAGTATTTCATTTTCAGTATTGGCAAATACTTCAGTTAAATCAATAATTTCTTCTCTGATCCTGAGGTCTGGTTTGTCACTTCCATATTTAGTCATCACTTCATGATAACTCATTCTCGGGAAAGGAGTTTCTAGTTCTTTGTTAAGAAGATCCTTAAAGATTTTCTTAAATAATTCTTCTATTAGAGAAAAAATATCCTCAACATCAGGAAAGCTCATTTCAATATCAATCTGGGTAAATTCGGGCTGCCTATCCTGTCTTAAATCTTCATCTCTAAAGCATCTTACTATTTGAAAATATCTGTCAAAGCCAGAGGACATCAGTATTTGTTTGTAAAGCTGTGGGGATTGTGGAAGTGCATAAAATTTTCCTGGAAAATTTCTTGAAGGTACTATAAAATCTCTGGCTCCCTCTGGAGTGCTCTTTGTTAAAAAGGGGGTTTCAATTTCTAAAAAACCCTTTTCACTTAGGTAATTCCTGACGAGTTGCAACAAATTGTGTCTAAAGATTATATTTCTTTGCATGCAAGGTCTTCTTAAGTCCAAAAACCTCCATGAAAGCCTTGTCTCTTCCTGGATTTTTACCTCATCTTCAGGGAGGAAAGGCAGAGGAGGTGTAGTATTGAGAATTTCTAGATCCTTAACTTCAACTTCTATGCTTCCTGTTGGGATTTCTGGGTTTATCATATCGTCTGGTCTTTTTCTAACAATACCTTCAACTTTTACAACGTAATAAAGGCCAAGGGATTTTGTTTTTTCAAAAACCGATGTATTTGATGGCTCAATTATTAATTGAGTTCTTCCATACCTGTCTCGGAGATCAATAAAAAGTACTCCACCTAAGTCTCTTATTCGTCTTACCCATCCCGCTAGCACAACCTTTTGACCAATATGTTTCTCACTTAATTCACCACAAGTATGGGTCCTGATCATGTCTCTATCTCCCTGTTAGTGAAGGATAATCAAGTCCGAAGCGAGATTTGTAATATTTCCTTAAAATTATTAAAAGAAAAAGATTAAGTATAAGAAATACAGGGAATTTAATTGCGACAAGTAATACAAAAATAAGTGCCGGAACCCTATAAGACAGTTTAATAATTATCATATCTGCCGAATCATCCCACAGTGAAAGTAGTGAAAAAACAGCCCCCAAAAAAGATGGTATAAGTATCAAGACATCCATTTCAAAAAAACCATAAATTAAGGCCAAGAAAAATGTGGCTGCCGCTAATATTGAAGATATTCTCCTACCTAAAAACACCCCTGTAGTAATTTTTCCTGATTTTTTATCTCCTGGTATATCCGGTATTGTAGTGTTAATAAAAACAGCCGAAACAAGAATGATGTATCCAAGGGATATCGTGAAAGTGTGAAGACTTAATTTTTCTGTAATAGACCAACCAACGCAGAACGCTATGCACCCGTATCCAAGGGCATTAAAAAGTATGTCGAGAAAGGGCCTGCCTTTTGCCTGAATAGGAGGTAGTGAGTAGAGTAGACCCAATACCAAGGAAATTATATACAATATAAGCAGTACTGTTTTACCAACAAAATATCCCCAGATAAGTGAACAAATGCTTAATATGATCGAAATGATAAGAGCAACGCGTTCACTAATTATTCCGTATGGTATGAGAAAGAGCTTTTCATTTATTTTGTCAGATTCTTTATCTATAATTTGATTGATTATGTAAGTAGAACTCATCAGGAGTGTGTAAGAAAGTAAGACCGAGAAAAATTTAAAAGGGAGTCCCAATGTTATGGAAAAAAGTTCGATTCTCTTACCGTACATGTAACCTATAAAAACGAAAACCCACAATGGAACCCAAAGAATGGGCCTTAAAAGGAAGAAATAATCATACCACTTAGTATTGATGTCAATGTTTTCTCTCATTTATTCACCCCGTGTAGTAATAGGATAATTCTTTCCTTTCGTTTTTTCAAATGTCCAGCATTTACACATAGACGGTATACTATTTTACTTCCCATAATGTATCTTATGTTAACTAAGATATCTTTTTGAAATTTTGAGACTTTTTTTAGATTCATTATTTACTACTACCTTTCTTGAAAAGAGCTCTTTGATTTAAAATTTTGATACAAAATGGTTTATATATACCCAAACACCTTGGTTTTACTTACCTACATTCTTATGACTTGCTTTAACTTTATTAATTGAATATCATCTAACACATGATCACTATCTTACAATACCACGAAATTAGCGAATCACTTGTATTTAACCCAAATATCTGCCCAAAAAAAATGTTTTCAAAACATTTGGATTTTCTACATGGATTTCGTATAAGGGATATTACTCCTGATCTAAGACGTGGGAATTTTGATTTTCAAAGTAATGGCTGCCTAATAACTTTTGATGATGGCTACAAGGGGGTACTAAATAATGCGTTTCCTTTAATGGAAAAATTCGGTTATAAGGGCTTGGTTTTTCTTGTTTCGGGCTACTTAAACTCTTCTTCAAGATGGGATGTCCCTCTCCTATCTCCTCTACCTCATTTATCTAAAAGTGACATAAGGTATCTTTTTGAAAATGGTTGGCTTATTGGGTCGCATTCTCATTCCCATCGTGACCTTACCAGACTTTCGTATAAACAAATCAAAGAAGATATAACAATCTCAAAGAAAGTCATAGAAGATATAATCGGCGCTGAAATTAGATATTTTTCTTATCCCTTCGGGAAACTTAATCAGCAAGTAAAGGACGTATTGAAAGAGCTTGGATTCCGATTCGCCTTTAAGTCGGCAAGCTTGTTAAGGAGGTTTGACGATTTATTGGAGATATCAAGACATAGCGTCTACATAATTGATTTTGCCATTAAATGGAAATTTGACTCATTTTATAATGGTTTTGAGAATATCAAAGAAGTATTAGCGAATAAATTTGCTTATATTAGTCCATTATTCCAAAAAGCATCAAATTCTGGTAACTGTGAGCCAGGTTATAATTAGTGAAGTTATTACCTGGGCTAATTGTAAGTAGTCCTCAAACCATTTTAACTTTACCTCAGGAACAAATATGATATCTCCAGGTGAAATATTGGTTAGGTATTTTCTTGGTATTTTTTTGTTGGCTCGTATAACATACAATTTGTTCGGTGCTGCACGATTAGTGAATCCTCCACAATAGGAGATATAGGTGTCTAAACTAGCGCCGGGCAGGTATGGGGCAAAACCAGGGTTTTTAACCTCGCCGGCTATAAAAACTTTGTCAGTGAATGGTGGTATGTACAAAGTGTCTCCCATGAAAACATAATCATCTAAACTTACTTTACCTTTTCTCGAGCTGTAAATTTCTGATACAAGAGCGAAAGATTTTAGTCCCCCGGCTCTTTCAATAGCATTTTTGACAGAAATGCTGTCCTTACATGGCACAAGGTAAACGTTTGACTCAAAAGTAACTGTAAAGTTCCCGGACAAAGCTTGAATTACTTGCGTTTTGAACTTCTTAACTGGGAAACCTTTAACTGACCCAAATATTATTACCCCATCTTTGATTTCTGGCACGAAAACGGTTTTAATTTTTGCTAACAGTGGATTTTGAGAAAGATCAGCGTCTTTAAAATAGCGTTCCAGGTTTATTTTTAAAGTCTCACTAGTTGATGTTTCAACAATAATTTCATTTATATTAGCATCAAAACCACAATTATAATCTGGAAGAGAAAGTAAGTCAGATAATCTTCTCGAGGCCTGCACCCGAACTGGTCCATTAGTTTCGGTCACTCCTTTTACGAGAATTGTCATAGTCCGAGGAGTTAAAACTCTCACCTCAACTTCTTTAAGCATAATCATGTCTTTATACCATACCTTTAAGCTGTCTTTCAAATGTTTTAAAGATATATTGTATATTTGCTTTACAATGAATGGTCTCAATTGTATTGAGTCCTTAGAAAAATAAGGTACAAAAAGTGTAGCTCTACCTGCGAAGTCGACAAAAGTTGTATATTCGTAGGCAATGTCTTTTAAGAGTATTCCAAGTCTATCGCCTGGACCCACAAAGTATTCTTCCTCTGAGACAAGCTCAGTAGTTTCAAAACTAATTTCTGTTTGCGCAAATAAAAGCGCCAAAAACAATTTAAACATTTTATCGCCCCTCCTTTAATTTGCGTATCTCGTTAAGAAGTTCTTCAATCAAATCGGATTCTCTCACAGATTTTATAACTTGTCCTTTTCTAAAAATCACCCCTTTTCCGGGTCCAGCAGCTACCCCAATATCAGCATCTCTTGCTTCCCCTGGACCATTTACCTCACAGCCCATAATTGCAATTTTTACGGGGATTTTGATATCACTGATTGCGTCTTCAACTTTCTTAACCAGATCAATTAGATTTATTCTTGTGCGAGCACAAGTTGGACAAGAAATAATTACCGGGCCGTTATATCGCAAGTCCAGAGATTTTAGAATTTCCCAGGCTACCTTAACTTCGAGAACCGGGTCTTCGCTTAACGATACTCTGATTGTGTCTCCAATACCGGCGAGCAATAAATAGCCTATAGCTATAGAGGACTTAACTGTACCTGGTATTAGAGGACCTGCTTCGGTTACTCCGATATGTAGTGGAAAGTCGATTTTTTCACTTAACATTTTATATGCATGTATTGTTTCCAGTGCGGATGAAGATTTTACAGACACTACAATGTTGTCGAATCCTTCGTTACTAAAAAAGTCTACCCAACGTATTGCACTTTCAACAAGTGCCTCTGCAGTTACTCCTCCATATTTTGTTATTAAATCCTCTTCTAGAGATCCTGAATTAACGCCAATTCTTACTGCTCTACTGTGCAATTTTAATGCTGCAATAATTTCTTTAACCCTGGAAGGATCCCCAATATTACCTGGGTTTATTCTGATCTTATCTGCTCCTGCTTCTAAAGCTTTTATTGCTAATCTGTAATTAAAATGAATGTCTGCAACCAAAGGCTTGTCTGTAAATTTTCTTATCTCTTTAAAAGCCTGTAGTGACTTTGTGTCAGGGATAGCGATTCTAATGATTTCACAATCTTCTTTTATTAACCGCTCAATTTGTTTTAATGTGCTCTCTATGTCTGTAGTTTTGGTAGAAGTCATAGATTGAACTCTGATAGGGTTTGCTCCTCCAATACCTATGTTTCCAACTTTAACTTCTTTCGTTTTTCTGCGCATTAAAAAGATTTTATACTTTTTGCATTGTTCAATCAAACTGAAAACCGCGTAGTTACTTGATTATTTCTGAATTTCCTTTCATAATTAACATATAAGGAGGATGGATAATGGTAGTGGAAAAATATCGCCTGATGGATGCAGAGGATATTAGAAAAACTCTAAAACGCATTGCACACGAAATAGTGGAAAAGGTAACTAATATAGACAATGTGGTTTTAGTTGGAATTAAAACCCGTGGAGTTCCTCTGGCTAAGGTTATCAAAGAAGAAATATATAACATTACTAAGAAAGATGTCCCACTTGGCGCTGTTGATATCACTTTTTACAGAGATGACCTCTCTATGGTTGGTGAAAAACCCCAGGTTAAAGGAACAGAACTCTCCTTTTCCGTTGAAAACAAGGACATTATACTGGTCGATGATGTGCTTTACACAGGTAGAACAACCAGGGCAGCATTGGATGAAATCATTGACTACGGAAGGCCAGCATCTATTAAACTCTGTGTCCTTATTGATAGAGGCCACAGAGAACTTCCAATTTGTCCGGATTTTGTTGGAAAAACCATAACTACAACGCTAAGAGAGATTGTGAAGGTAAAAGTTGCTGAAGTTGACGGAGTTGATGAAGTTGTGATTTGTGAGAAGAATGACGATTAATTTTTTTTGCGAGATTAATATAAAGAGCAATAGACGTAATGAACTTATAGACATTACACAATATATTTTAAATGCAGTAAGAAAATCCGGAATAAAAAGCGGGATTCTAATTGCGTATGTTCCACACACTACCGCTGGCATTACTATAAATGAAAACGCCGATCCTTCGGTACGGGTAGACATAGAGAATTTTCTTACTAAACTTGTACCGGTTTCTGGTTCATATCACCATATAGAGGGTAATGCGGATGCACATATCAAAGCTGTTTTAGTGGGTAATTCTATAAACATTATTATTGAAAACGGGCAAGCTTTACTTGGAACCTGGCAGGGTGTATATTTCTGTGAGTTTGATGGTCCGAGAAACAGAAAAATTTACATTAAGATTCTTGGAGAGTAAATAAAGATGACCTTACTAATCGTTCTCACTATTCTATTTCCGCCCAGTTATGCAAGGCCGCAGTTTACCTTTAATGCTGATACCCTCGTAATTACAGTCACAACGAAAAATCCATCTGCGTCTGCAAAGTTGGTCTTTGGAAAGGTTGTAGACCCCTTGGATTTCAACTTCGAAAGTTATCAAATATCGAGAAAAACTGATACTCTTCACTTGTTTAAATTAGCAAATTTATCTCCTGAGGAGCTTTATGTTTTCAAAATCGCCTTCTTTGATACTGTTACGAAACTCTACTACTCTACTCAGAACTACTTTTTCAAAGTAAAGTGGGATGGTGAGGGTTTAAAGGAAGGGCTTTTTATAGATGTGGGCCCCTATTTGTCCTTATTAGATGAAAACGATGTAGGTGTTGCCTTTTATACAAACAGACCTTCAAAGGCCCAGATTTATCTTAACGATGTTCTAATATTCACAGACACTGTTATGAGCTTTAGGCATGAGTTTATATTAAAAGATCTTATTCCAGGGAATTATAAATATTTCATTAAAATTTTTGACAATGATGATACAACATGCTCATTTACATACAAGTTTAGAATTCAGAAATATCCCAAAGTAAGTTTTGGTATCTTTAGTGACACAAGAGGTAATCCCAACAGTGTTAATCCCGCTTTTTTCGTGGATGGGGTCAACGAAGAAATTTGCAGGAGTATCATGAGAAATTTATATACCGAGGGGGTCTCTGCTGCCATTGTTTTAGGTGACCTTGTAACCGGCAGGATGAAGGAATTTGAGTATGCTGAAGAAGAGTATAAATCCTTTCTTAAATCCTGTTGGCCTTATTCAGCATATATACCCATTTTACCTGTTCCAGGTAACCACGATATGATTACGCCTGTTCTTGAAGATGAAGAGAAACGGTACGATCCACCGCCCCCCTTTAGTGCTGAAGACCTCTGGAGAAAGATTTTTACACTTCCTGAAAATGGTCCGGAAAATAAAGAGGGGTTTCCACCCTATAAGGAAAATGTATACTATATAAGTTTTGGAAAATTAACTTTCTACTTTCTTAACAGCGACTACAACTACATCTCTTACAAGAAGAAACCAAATCCGAGTGTTAGACTACCTGATGAAATTCAAAGAATATGGCTAAAAGACCAGATCAAAAACAATTCAAAATCGAAGATTAATGTCCTGTGCTTCCACGAGCCATTAGTTGGTCTTGGTATTGAAGGACGGGGAGATAGAACTCCTCAAGTAGATTCTTTTGCTGATTTTGTAAAGAATTTAGGGTTTAAGTTCTACATTAGTTCTCACGATCACATGTATGCGAGGGGAAAAATTTTTAATGGACTTATCCAAATAGTGACTGCGGGAGGTGGTGCACCTCTCTATGACCTAAAGAAAGATCTTCAGAAAGCAAACCCAAATATAGAAATTCTCTCATATAAAAAGACTTTTAATTACTTAATTTTGCGACCCTATAAAGGCAATAAAGTAAAAATAACTGCCCAATCTCTAACAGGTCAACTGATCGAAGAAGTTGTAATTCCATGAAGAACATCAGAAATTTTTCAATTATTGCTCATATTGATCACGGAAAGTCAACCCTTGCGGATAGGTTGCTTGAAATAACAAAAACAATAAGGCCAGAGAAATTACAGGAGCAATTTCTTGATTCCATGGACCTTGAAAGGGAAAAAGGTATAACCATAAAAATGCACCCTGTGAGAATGGAACTCGACTATAAAGGTGAAAGATACATACTTAACCTAATTGATACACCTGGTCATGTAGATTTCAATTACGAGGTATCCAGATCTCTGGCAGCCTGCGAAGGTGCAGTACTCCTTGTAGATGCTTCGCAGGGAGTTGAGGCTCAAACAATCACCAATTTTTACCTTGCTCTTTCTCAAAATCTTACCATAATTCCGGTCATTAATAAGATTGATCTTCCCAATGCAATGATTGAGAAGGTGGAAAAACAGGTGTATGACTTGACCGGAGAAAAACCGTTAAGGATCTCTGCAAAACTTGGATGGGGTGTGGAGTCTCTTATTGAGGAAATTATTAATCGCATCCCAGCTCCCACTGGAGATCCTACAAAGCCTCTTCGAGCCCTGATTTTTGATGCGAAATATGAAGATTACAGGGGGGTTATTGTCTTCCTGAGAATTATGGACGGTATCCTTAGGTCGGGCATGAAAATAATGATGAAATCAACTGGGAGGGCATATGAAGTTGTTGAAGTTGGTTATTTGAAACCGGAAATGGTTAAAGTAGCAGAGCTAAAAGCTGGTGAAGTCGGATATATAACTGCAGCAATCAGAGAAATCACTGAGGCAAGAGTTGGTGATACTGTAATAGATGCAAACCTTCCTGATACACCTGCCCTTCCGGGCTACAGGGAACCAAAACCTGTAGTTTTCGCAGGAATCTACCCCACCCTACCATCGGATTATGAAAACCTAGCAAAGGCAATTGCAAAACTTAAACTTAATGATGCAGCCTTGCAATATCAAGGGGAATACTCACCTGCTCTTGGTCCAGGATTCAGGTGCGGTTTCTTGGGTATGCTCCATATGGAGATTTTTAAAGAAAGACTCAGAAGAGAGTTTGGTGTGGATATTGTAATTACTACACCAAATGTTGAATATAAGGTATTATTGCCTGATGGTAAAGAATTAGTTGTTGATAACCCTTCGGACTTCCCCGAAGTATTTGAGAAGGCCTATGAGCCATACGCGAGGGTCGAGATTATCACACCAAAGGAATTTCTCGGGGCAGTTCAAAAGTTTTGCATTTCAAGGCGTGGAGTACAGAATAAATTTTACTTTCTTGATGAGGACACTGTATTCTTTGAATTCGAAATGCCTTTATCTGAAATCATTTTCGACTTCCATGATAAACTTAAGAGCATAAGTAAGGGTTATGCATCATTTGATTATGAAATAACAGA
>JBDRYG010000048.1:0-13327 GCA_039803305.1 Caldifarciminota bacterium | reverse complement strand
CACATTGTTTATTCCAGTCAGAAAAGTGACTGTTTCGTCTTTTGCTATTTCCTGTTTTTTACATGTGAAGTTTAATAATCCAACGCCAAATACAACTAAGCCGATTATTTTTTTGATGTTTAGCATAGGCACCTCCTTATTTTATCTTATTATAATTACAAAGGTCTGTAGTGTCAATATCGGGTTTTGACTTAACGGGGGTTTCACGGTATAATTACCAAACTTTATTTGCAGGAGGATTAAGATGCGAGTAAAAACAGGTTTTACGCGGAGAAGAAGACATAAAAAGATTAGAGAACTTGCAAAAGGTTATTACGGACAGAAGCACTCTACATTTAAAAAGGCAAACGAAGCTGTTCTAAGATCTTTGCAATATTCTTATGCCCACAGAAGACTGAAGAAGAGAGACATGCGAAGCCTCTGGATAATTAGAATAAATGCGGCGGCGCGGGAAGAAGGTCTTAACTATTCAACCTTTATGGCCGGACTTCGGAAGGCTAATGTAAATTTAAATAGGAAAATGCTAGCGGAATTAGCAGTTAACAATCCTGCCGCATTCAGCGAACTGGCCAAAATTGCCAAGGCTCATGTCGGTAATTGATGAGCTTAATTCATTAAAGTTTGAGATTGAAAGGGACTGGACCCAGGTAAATTCCCTTGAGAGTTTAGAGAATTTTAGAATAAAATATCTTGGCAAAAAGGGTAAAATCCAGGATTTTATCAAAAGTTTAGCTACCCTTGATCTTGAAGATAGAAGAGTAATTGGTAAAATAATAAACGAAATTAAGCAGAAATACGAGAGATTGATCCAGGAAAAGAAAGAGGAGCTTTTAACCCTTCAATCTGAAGAGTGTTACGACTATAGCATAACACCGCGAGGTTTCTATTCTGGGAACTTACACCCTCTAACAAAGATTATCGATGAACTTCTTGATATCGCTATCGGTCTTGGTTTTGAAGAGGTTGGTCTTGAACTTGCGCCGGAGGTTGAGTGGGACTATTATAATTTTGAATATTTAAATATCCCTCCTTACCATCCCGCAAGGGACATGCAAGCTACTTTTTTCATCACTGACAATATGATTTTAAGAACCCAGACTTCACCTGTTCAGATAAGAACTATGCTTTCACGCAAACCACCTCTCAGAGTTGTGCATGCTGGCAGAGTTTTTAGGTATGATGCCTTTGATGCTACCCATGCCCCATGTTTTCACCAGATGGAAGGTTTATATGTTAATAAAAATGTTACATTTGCTGAACTAAGGGGTACTCTGGAAATCTTTGTAAGGGAAATATTTGGACCAAAAGCGGAATTTAGGCTTTTGCCTTCGTACTTCCCCTTTACCGAACCTTCTGCTGAGGGTCATGTTAAATTAAATGGTAGATGGCTTGAGATATTTGGCTGTGGTATGGTCCACCCGAACGTATTAAGAAATGTTGGGCTTTCCCCTGATGAGTGGTCAGGTTTCGCTTTTGGATTTGGGATAGAGAGAATTGCTATGATAAAATACGGTATCAATGACATCAGACTTTTCAGTGAAAACGATATTAGATTTCTTAAGCAAATATGAGAGTATCATACAATATTTTAAAGGAGTACATTAAAGATTTTGATCTTTCCCCTGATGAGCTAAACGACCTTTTCCCCAGATTGGGCATAGAAGTAGAAAGTTATACTTATCTGGCTGAAGGACTTAGTGATTATGTTAAAAGTGCCGTCATCAGGGAACTTCAAAGTCTGGATGATATAGGTCACTATAAACGTGTAAGCCTGTCCTTAGGAAATGGTGATTTAACTGTAGTATCGACGGCTCCCAATTTAAGGGTAGGTATGAAAGTCCCGGTAGCTCTACCCGGTGCAAGATTACAGGGAGTGTTGATATCCGAGCGGGAGATAAAAGGGTTAAAGTCTCAAGGTAATATTCTTTCTTACACTGAATTAGGTATACCTTTGGACTCCAATGGGGTCATAGAGCTTCCCGATAACTTTGAGGTTGGAATTTCGCCTTTATCTTACCTTGGTATAGATGATTGGGTTTACGATCTTTATATCTTTCCGAATAGACCAGACCTTTTGGGCGTTTTGGGTATTGCTATCGAGATTTGTGCGCACCTTAATAAACACATTATATGGCCAAAATTTGGCGTAGAGGAAACAATAAAAGAGATGCATCAGGTCAGAGTTGAAGATTTGGAAAGCTGCCCCATTTACAGTGCCCGTGTAGTGAGAGGGATAAAAGTTCAGGATTCTCCTTATGAACTGAAAATTAAGTTGATTAAATTAGGACAGAGGCCAATTAATAATATTGTTGATATTACCAATTATGTTATGTTTGAGCTTGGTCAGCCAATTCATGCTTTCGATGAAAGAAAGATTGATGGTTCCATTGTTGTAAGGAAAGCAAAGAGAGGAGAGCATATTGCCTGCCTCGATGGTGTCGATAGAGAACTCAATGAAGAAGTTCTTTTAATTGCCGATGAGACCAAACCGCTGGCCATCGCTGGGATTATTGGTGGTGAAGAAAGTAGTGTAAATATTAATACAGAAAATATCGTTATAGAAAGTGCCTATTTCGATAAGATTCGTATAAGAAAAGCTGTTTTATCTTTGAATGTAAATACTGAATCTTCACGACGATTTGAGAGAGGCGGTGATCCAAATATTGTGGAAATGGCCTCAAAAAGAGTAGCATACCTTGTTAATGAATTGGCAGGCGGTGAAGTTGGGGTAATTAATATCCAGAAGGCGAGAACCTTTGAGGCCAGAAAGATTTATTTGGCTACTAAAGACCTTAATAGACTGTTTGGTATGGAAGTCGGTGAACAGGAAGTTAAAAGGATACTCGAAAGATATGGTTTCTCAGCTCACCCAAGGGAAGGAGGGTTCGATGTTTTGGTTCCTACACGTAGAAGAGACATCGAGGTCTGGGAGGATCTTGCGGAAGAAATCTTAAAAGTTCTCGGATATGATTCTGTGAAGGGTGAGATTAAAACCTGCGGTTCTTTTGTGGGGAAGAAATTAAAAACTAAAGACAGGATTCTGAGAAGGGTAATTGAAAAACTTGGATTTTTCGAAGTAAAATCTATTGAATTTGTTTCCCC
The DNA here is from genome assembly GCA_039803305.1 of Caldifarciminota bacterium. Lineage (GTDB taxonomy): Bacteria > Hydrothermota > Hydrothermia > UBA1063 > UBA1063 > UBA1063. The sequence continues at coordinate 10,225 of JBDRYG010000048.1, read as the reverse complement.
AAATGAATTAAAGTTATTTGGATGGGATGAGCGGGAATTCGTTAGGGTAAAAAACCCATTAAACATGGAGCTTTCAGTTCTGAGGACCTCTCTTCTCCCTAGTCTCTTAAAAATTGCGTCACTTAATCTACGCAGAGGGGTTGAGAATGTTCGTATCTTTGAAATCGGGAAGATTTTCCGGTGGAGAGGGGAGAAGGAGTTGCCCAAAGAAGAGTTAATCCTCGGAGTCCTTTGTGCTGGAGAAATACCCCAGAGCTGGGACAGTCCGGAGAGGAAAGTAGATATTTATGATCTTTTATTGGTCTTTGATGCACTTAATGATTCGTGCGAAGGAATTTTTGAGGTAGTGCCTGCAGATTTAAAAAGTATCGGTATTGAAGGAGGAGCCAGGATTATTTATGATGGTCTGGATGTTGGATTTATAGGTGGAGCCCTCCCTAAAGTCAGGAAATATTTTGATATAAAAGCCCCTGTTTTTTTAATGGAATTGAAAATTGACCCCTTGATTTTGAGAGAGCTAAGGTTTCGAGGCATTCCTCAGTTCCCTGCAACTTCCAGGGATATCTCAGTTGTGGTAGGTGATAGAGAGAGCATATCGGTAATTTTGCAGATTGCTAAAGAAAGTTTTGGTGCTCTCTTAGAGGATTATAGGGTTATTGATATATATAAAGGAAAACCTATCCCCGATGGCTACAAAAGCGTTACAATAAAATTTGTTTTTAGAGCTTCTGACAGAACTTTGACTCAGGAAGAGGTTGATGAGATTTTTAATGATTTTCTTGAGAAAATCAGGCAAAAGGGTTTTCAGATAAGGGGTTTGGATGCCTGATCTGGCTGAGGATCTAAGTAAAAAAGTTGATTTGCTTCTTAAGAGAGTCCAGGAACTTGAGGCTTTAGTAAAGGAGAAGGATATAACAATAAAGGAGTTAGCAAACCGATTGGAAAAAATTGAAAAAAAGTTAGATAATTTAAGAAGTAAGATCGAGGTTCTGCGGTGAAAAATTTAGAACTTTTTAGAAGCTTTGGGAAGGGCAGGAAACAGGTAAGTTTTAAGAACCTTGTTTTCGAAGTTTTCTGGGATAAAGAGGACGAGGCACTCCTCGATGAGATTTTGAGTATGGTGGAGAGAAAGTTCAAGGAAGAGGAAGAACGAATATCAAAATTTGACCCCGATGTTGATTGGGCGACCATCCTGGTAAATGTAGTGATTGACCTTTCCTATAGATATACTCTTCTTAAAAAAGAGTATGATAAATTACAGGAGTCCGTGAAATTCAATATCCAGCGCATTGATAGCGCCATGGAGGGGTTATAATGCCAGCCTCTATTAAAGGAGGTGAATTTAATTGCAGTTTCAGTTTTTTGAAAATAAGGGAAAAGATTTTGTTCCTCTTTCGATCAGGCTTGCACCGCAAAAACTGGAGGATTTTGTTGGGCAAAGGCACCTTCTGGGAGAGGGTAAACCTCTCAGGGTGCTCATTGAAAGTGGAAGACTAAAAAGCTCAATTTTCTTTGGACCTCCGGGTTGTGGCAAGACCGCTTTGGCTCGTATTATAGCAAATTTTGTTAATACGCGTTTTGAAGAAGTTAACGCGGCGAGGATAAAGCCAGTTGAGATTAAAAATCTTGTAGAGTATCTCGTAGGTGTCTATAAAACCACTGGCAAGCCAGCTGTTCTCTACTTGGATGAGATACATCGGTTAAATAGGTTACATCAGGAATATTTTTTACCATTCACCGAAGACGGAAGCCTTATTTTAATAGCGTCGACAACACATAACCCCTTCTTTGCTATTTCTCCTTCGTTACTTTCAAGGTCCATACTTTTTGAATTCAAGCAGCTGGAAGACGACGATGTACGCAGTATACTAAAAAGAGCCGCAACTTTTTTATTAGAAGAGCATCAAATTTTAACGGAAGAAGAAGCTCTTGACTTAATTGTTGATATAAGTGATGGGGATGCTCGGCGTGCTCTGAACGTTTTGGAAATGGCCTTGCTTGTGTCTAAGGAGAGTGGGCTCAAGGAGATTAAAAGGAATCTCATAGAGGAAATTATGCCTTTTAGGGCTTTTACTTTGAGCCGTGATGAACATTATGATATGATTTCTGCGCTAATAAAATCTATAAGAGGATCGGATCCTGATGCTGCTTCCTATTGGCTTGTCAGGTTATTAGAACAGGGCGAGGACCCTCTTTACATTATAAGGAGGTTGTTTGTGCACGCTTGCGAGGATATAGGTCTTGCCAACCCAAATGCAATAAGGGTGGTATCCGCATGTAAAGAAGGATTTGAAATGGTTGGCAGACCGGAAGGTGACATTATATTGACATTTGCAGTGTTATATTTAGCTTTGTCAAAGAAATCAAACTCTGTTATCCGAACCCTTGCAAATGCAAGGGATATTGTAAGAAAGACAGGGAAAATCCCTGTCCCCATGCATTTGAGGGATTCGAGTTACGGTGGTGCAAAAAAGATTGGACGGGGTGTCGGCTACATTTACCCCTACGGAAAGAACAAAGGAGTAAAGCAGGAGTATCTTCCTGAAGAGCTCAAAGGCTACAAAATTTTTGAAAAGGAGGATGAGTAAGATGCTTCAGATTATTGGAATTTTAATAGGAATACTCTTTGGTTTTGGGTTAGGTGTACTTTATTTCAAGGGGTTGTACCAGAAAAAACTTGAAGAGACTCAAGGGACTGCCGAAGAGATACTTAGAAAAGCTAGGCAGGAGGCAGAGCAGATTAAGTTAGATGCTGAGACTCAGGCGAAAGAATACTGGATGAAAGAAAGGAAAAAATTTGAGAAAGAAGCTTTTGAAGCCAAGAAAGAGCTAGAAAAGACTTCAAAGAGGCTTATTGAGAAGGAGCAGGCACTTGACAAAAGAGCGGAACAACTGAACAGAAAGGAAATTTCTTTAAAGCAGGTGGAAAACGAACTTAAGGAAAAGGAAAGAGCAATACAGGCGAAGGAAGAAAGACTTGAAAAGCTGACAGAGGAAACGGCGCGGAAGTTAGAGGAGATTGCAAGAATGACCCGGGAAGAGGCAAAGCAGGAACTTTTAAAGAGCCTTGAACAGCAGGTGAGGTACGAGGCGGCTCAGCTTATTTACAAGATTAGAGAGGAAGCAAAGGAGAAGGCAGAGAAAGAAGCTAAAGAACTTGTTCTTCAAGCTGTTCAGAGGGTTGCTACGGTGGTTTCTCAAGAGAGTACTACGAGTATTGTACCAATCCCCTCAGATGACCTAAAAGGGAGAATAATAGGTAAAGAAGGTAGGAATATTAAAACATTCGAGTCGGTAACGGGTGTTGAAGTGATAATAGATGATACGCCGGAAGCTGTGATTCTATCATCATTTGATCCAATAAGGAGGGAAAAGGCGAGGCTAACCCTTGAAAAACTCATCCAGGATGGTAGAATACATCCAGCGAGAATAGAAGAGATTTATAATCAGGTAGAAAATGAGTTTGAAGAGCATCTAAGGAAGATTGGTGAGGATGTTACACTGGAACTCGGACTTACGGGTTTCCATCCAGACATGTTTAAACAGATAGGTAAGATGAAGTTCAGAACAAGCTACGGTCAAAATTTACTTCAGCATTCTATCGAGGTTGCTTATATAGCTGGAATTATGGCTGGCGAATTGGGTCTTAATGTTTCTTATGCAAGGCGCGCAGGTCTCTTACACGATATTGGAAAAACAGCTGATGAAACCTATGAGGGTCCTCATGCAATTGTAGGTGCGCAAATTGCTAAAAAACTAGGGGAACCCGATTATGTGGTTAACAGTATCGCAAGTCATCATGGTGAGGAATCTCCCAAGACCCCATATGCAGTCCTTGTACAGGCTGCAGACGCAATATCGGGTGCAAGACCCGGGGCACGGAGAGAGAGTATTGAGGCATATCTGAGGAGAATTGAGAAGCTCGAGCAGATAGCCTTGAGCTTTACGGGTGTAGAAAAGGCATATGCATTACAGGCAGGTAGAGAAATAAGGATCATCGTGGAGGCACAAAAGGTTTCAGATACCGAGGCTTTTGATATAGCTCGTCAGGTGGCTCAAAAAATTGAGGGCGAAATTGAGTTCCCGGGACAGATTAAAGTAGTTGTGATTCGTGAAACAAGGGCCGTGGAGTTCGCCAGATGATTACCGTACTCTTTATAGGGGATATTGTGGGAAACAAAGGTAGAGAAGCCGTCAGAAAACTTTTGCCAGATCTTGTTAGTGAGTTTAGCGTTGATCTTGTGATTGCGAATGGTGAAAATCTTGCTGGTGGAATTGGGATCACAAGAAAGACCGCGGAGGAGCTCTTGGACTCAGGGGTTCACCTTTTTACAAGCGGTAATCACATATGGGATAAAAAGGAAGTCTTCGAGTTTATTGATAATGTAGACTGGTTAATAAGACCTTTGAATTATCCCCCGGGTACACCGGGTAGGGGTTTTGCTAACTTGAAAGTTAAGGGAAGTAATATCGTGGTATTTAACTTAATGGGACGTGTATTCATGAATGGTGGTGATTGCCCTTTCAGGGTGGCAGACGAATTTTTACAGAATTGTGGTGAGAAAATCATAATACTTGATATCCATGCGGAAGCGACATCTGAAAAGCTAAGCCTTGCTTACTATTTGGATGGGAGGGTTTCACTCGTTGTGGGAACACATACTCATGTTCAAACCTCTGACGCACGGATTTTACCAAATGGTACAGGGTATATCACCGATGTGGGTATGACCGGTGGACTTGGCGGAGTAATAGGAGTAAAAAAGGATCTTTTTATCAAGAGGTTTTTAACTCAAATGCCGGTTTCTTTCGAAGCCGAAGAGGAAACACCTGGACTTGAAGGGATAATTGCAAGAATTGACGAAAATTCAGGTAAGTGCATCTATATTGAAGCAATAAGAAAATATCTCTAAGGTTTAAAATTGTTTGAATACAGAATTATAAAACTCCCTGATTTATCCATCTTTTATGAGCATTATTTGGACTGGATTAATGCAGGCTTTTACGGAGAGATGACTTACCTAAAGGTGAGAGCCGCTAAGCGCTCTCAATACCCAGAATTTGCCAGATCAGTTCTTGTTGCAAGGTTGTTCTATAATGATAGTAAAATTACAAGAGTGGATTCTCCTTATCAATTTGTGGTATCGCGATATGCCATGCGGAAGGATTACCACATCGTGCTCAAAGATTTAATCGGTAAGGTTCTTTTTAGCATTGGAGAAAAGAAGAAATCTCTAAGGTTTAAGATATTCGTCGACTCCTCGCCTGTAATAGAAAAAGCTCTTGGTTACTTTGCAGGATTGGGTTTTTGGGGTATAAATACTCTTCTTATAGATCCTGAACATGGGTCCTTTTTTAACTTAGGTGGGGCCTTTTTAAGTGTTGATTTAGGTGAAGAGATATTACCACAGTATTATGATTATTGCATAGGGTGTAACCTTTGTTTATCAGCATGCCCAACAGGTGCTATTATCTCCCCATTTGTGATAGACGCACGAAAATGTATAAGTTACTTAACCATAGAATATAAGGGGGTTATTTCTAAAGAACTCGCAACCCTTATGGGAAATAGGGGATTTGGATGTGACATATGCCAGGAGGTGTGTCCGTTGAACACAAAGGCTTTCAAAGTAGAAATATTGACTCCTACGATACATACTATTTCATTTCTTGATATTTTTGAACTTTTGAGACTTGATGAAGATCGTTTTGTTCAGAGGTTTAAGGATACTCCTATAATGCGAACAGGTTTTATTAGGTTTATGAGGAATGTGTTAGTGGTTGCCTATAATACGAGAGACGAAAACGTAATTGGATTAACACGAGCCAGGGTAAAGGAGCTAGGTGCAGAACTTCTTATTATGCAGCAAAAAGAACTTGAAGGTATATGAGTTACAAAGAGGAACTTCTTTACAAAAACAGGGAGCTTGTTAATTTTCTCGAGACATTTTATGGTGGTGAGTATGAACTGTTCTTAAAGGCAATATTTAGGGGTAAAAAACCTTCTATAAGGGTGAACACCATAAAGATTGAAAGGGAGGAGCTTTTTAGAAGACTTCAGGCGAAAGGTTTTAAGCTCGTAAAAGTCCCATTTTATGAGGATGCATTTATTGTAGAGGAGAGCCCCGTAGAAATTGGAAATACCGTGGAGCACTTCATGGGATATTATTATGTGCAGAGTTTGTCATCGATGATCCCTCCTCTACTTCTTGATCCTAAGCCGGGTGACAAGATCCTTGATATTGCCAGTGCCCCTGGCTCAAAGACGACTCAGATGGCTCAAATGATGAAAAACCAGGGATTAATAGTAGCTAATGATGTGGATATAGATAGAGTTAAGGCTTTGTCAAATAATATAGATAGAATGGGAGCGTTGTGTGTGATTATAACAATTATGGAAGGGAATCGATTTGGTAAGTTATTGCCGGATTATTTTGACAAAGTTCTTGTGGATGCCCCGTGTTCTGCACTCGGCACTTTGAGCAAAAACTCGGAGATTTTGAAATGGTGGGGAAGTGAGAAAATTGGACGTTTAATGAATACCCAAAAAGCACTTATTTTAAGTGGCTTTGATTCTTTAAAACCGGGGGGACTTATGGTTTATTCCACTTGCACCCTAACTCCCCATGAAAACGAATATATAATTGATTATCTTCTCCAAAAAAGACCTAATGCAACTATCATTGATTTTGATCTACCAGGAGTAAGGCTTAGAAATGGTGTAACTCAGTGGGGTAAATTTCAATTTAGACCTGAAGTCGGAAAATGTAAAAGAATCGAACCTTACTATAATGAAAATTTTGAAGGTTTCTTTATAGCACTTATTACTAAGCTATCTTCTAGTTGATAAAAAGGATTCCACTGAGTCGAGAACGGCGAATATCATGGGTTGAAGCATTCTGTCGAGCTCTCTCCTAACCATGTCTTCCCAGTGACCGAATAAGAACATCTCGCCTTTGTCTTCTACTTCGCTCCCTGCTGTGACTTTATAAACGAGATTATCTTTTTCGTAAACGTACAGACTGGCCTTAATGTAACCTTTTGTTTCAAATTTGTATTCGATACCATTAGGTTGCTGAGGAATTTTATGAACCCTTATGTGCACATAGAACCTATCTAAGGTACCTTTGAGAATGATATCTGCTGATGATTCATTCGTGACCAGTGGAAAGAGGTTAGAAGTTTCAAGTTCCTTAATAAAAGCGCGTTTTAGGAAGTCCCTTGGCTCTATCACAAACACATTTCTCATATCGTGCTCGGTTCCAATAAGTTCCATTTCCCCAAAGACAGAATCAGAGGTTTCTTTGAATTCTCCAACATAGATCTTCATGTTGTAGGATCTTGGCCAGGTGTAAGCACGGGATTTATAATCGTAAGATAACTTCACGGCACCACACGAGATAAATATAAACACAATTCCAATTAAACTCTTTGCTTTAGACATTTCACACCCCATGTGTAATTATTAAAAATAAATCCCGAACTGTCAATGACTTTTTTAGCTTCTTGACAGTGGATGTATTTAATATTAAAATTTTACTCAAACAAACAACAAGGAGGTTAAAATACTATGGCAACATTAGTTGATTACTTCAATAGAGGCGGTACAATGATGTGGCTCCTGCTAATCCTCGCAATAATAGGATTGGCTTTTATTATAGAAAGGTTAATTTCTCTATTCCTCAAGTTAAAGGGGAATCCGAAGCAAATTCTTGAAGATGTGATTAAGAAAATCGAAGCGCAAGGCATTGATGCCGCTCTCATGTATCTCAGAAAGGAAAGCAACCCTGCGGCGAAAGTCCTTGAGGCTGGGTTAGAAAAGGTCGACAAGGGTAGAATTGTGGTGGAGGAAGCTATGGCGATGAGAGCCACCACAGAGTTTGCATTTTTGGACAGGGGTATGATTTATCTTCAGGCTGTTGCCACCCTTGCACCGATCGTCGGATTCCTTGGAACAGTAACGGGTATGATTAAGGCATTTACCGCTATCGCTGCAGCTGGTGAAGTGGAGCCAACGATTGTGGCGTCAGGTATTTCAGAAGCTTTAATTACAACGGCGACAGGGCTTTTGATTGCTGCCCCTGTAGCATTATTCTATGCTATTTTTGCAGATAGAGTGAACAACTTTACGAGAGCTATGGAAGAAACCTCCAATGCATTTATTGAATACCTTGTTGAAACAGGTGTTGTTGAAAGATAAGTATAAGGAGGGATTACTTTGCCTTTAATGCCAAGATCGAAAGCTCCGCAAGAGGCTGAAATTCCGACAGCCTCTATGGCGGATATAGCTTTTCTCTTGATAATATTTTTCATGACCTCTACTGTTTTTATGCGAGATAAGGGACTTAAACTTGTTCTTCCAGAAAAGACGGATCAGATTGTCAAAGTGGGTGGTGAACGCGTGATAAGGGTATCGATAAATGATGTAGGTGATATTTTCCTTGAAGAAGAGCAGGTTTCATCTCTAGAATTGAAGGAAAAGCTGACGAAACGCATTGAAGATTACAAAGCGAAACATGAGGGTAAAGATCCAATCATTGTTATCCGAACTAATGTGGAAGCTCAATATGAAAAAATGATAGAAGTTTTCGATGTGGTAAAGCAAATTCCTGAGGCAAAGGCGGTTTCATTGGCAAGCATAAAAACAGGAGGCTGAATTTAATGAAGATTAAGCAGAGAGTTGCTACCAGGACAAACATCCCCACAGCCTCAATGTCAGATATTGCATTTCTCCTTTTGTTATTTTTCCTTGTAACTACAAAGTTTAGGAAAGAGATAGGGTTTAAGGTAATTTTACCTGAAGCTAGAGCAACTGAGAGAATAATAAAGACAGAAAATCTGGCAAGAATCTATATAAACCAGAGGGGTCAAATTTCTGTTGATGACTTTCTGGTACAGCCCGAAGGTGTTACAGCACGATTCAAACTAAAAGTCCTCGAGAATCCAGGCATTATAGCTTATATAAAAGCGGATAAAAGAGTTAAGTATGATTATATTGACCAAGTTCTTGAGTCTCTTAGGGATGCTAAGGCTTTGAGAGTAATTTTTGCCACGGAATTTAAACGTGGCTAGGGGGTGTTAGTTATGGCTGATGAGATTAAAAAGAGAGGCTATGTTAAGAGTGCGGAGTTAATGGAAGAGTACCCGGATAATCTCGCAAGGAGTATGATATTTGCCCAGCTTATATTAATTGTTCTTTTCCTTTCAGTCAGAGGAATATCTGTGGCTCCGTATCAGCCAAAACAGGTTGAAAGTACTTATGTAGAGTCTGCTGGTCTTGAGGTTTCGAAGGAGATCGAGGCTCCCCCTCCCCCAAAGCCTCAGGTTTCTATTCAAGTTACCGAATCAGGAGCAAGCGCAGAAGAGTCGGAAGAAGTTGACATTGCGCCTACAACGGTCTTTAGTGAATTAGAGGCACCGCCCCCACCATCAACAGACACTACTGTCTATGAGTATCATGTCGTGGAAGTCAAGCCACAAGTAAAAAAGGCTGTGAAGCCAAAATATCCTGAACTTGCTCGAAAGGCTGGAATTGAGGGTAAGGTTTTCGTATTAGCTGTTGTTGGACCTGATGGAAAAGTGAGGAGTGCAACGGTAATAAGATCTGATAATCCAATTTTCAATGACGCGGCCATTGAAGCCGTGATGCAGTTTGAATTTTCTCCTGCCTATCAGCAAGATAGGCCTGTAGCATGCAAGGTAATGGTGCCTATAACATTTACTTTACGTTGATTATTAAATAATGATCAAACCTAAAAGGAGGGTGCCCCTATGTCACTAAAGAGGGCTGTGCGGGCAGTGCTGGCGCTCGCAATTTTTGCGGGTTTTTTGTATGCCGGCACTACCGGAAAAATCACAGGTAGGGTGTTTGATAAGGAGACCGGAGAGCCCCTACCTGGAGCTAATGTTATTATTGTGGGTACTAAAATTGGTACCGCCACCGACCTTGACGGTTACTACTACCTCATAAATATTCCCCCTGGAGTGTATACTCTTCGTGCTTCAATGATAGGTTATAATCCACAGGAAATCGCCAATGTCGTGGTAAAGGCAGACTTGACTACAACAGTTAACTTCTACCTGACTTCTGAGGCCATAAAAACGGAAGAAATAGTAGTGACTGCTCAGAGGGAGTTAATTGAGAAAACTGCAACAGAAACCCGTAGAGTTGTCAGTCAACAGGAGATTGCCCAGTTGCCCTATACTAATTTCCAGAGTGCCATTC